>CBESZZ010000088.1:0-9952 GCA_965534055.1 uncultured bacterium
GGCACAGGTTGAGGTTCAGCCCGCCGGATACTCCATCCCCTTGGTGGACATCTCCGGTGAATCGGACCGCCAAGTGATCGTGGATCGCGAAGCCGGCCAGTACCTTGGCCACCCAACGACCGTGTTGTTGGAAGACGGCAAGACCATGCTGTGCGTGTACCCGAAGGGTCACGGACAAGGCGGCATTGTCTTCAAGCGAAGCACCGATGCCGGTCTCACCTGGAGCCAGCGACTTCCAACCCCGAAGAGTTGGGCAACTTCAATGGAGGTTCCCACCATCCACCGCGTGGTCGACGCGGACGGCCGACGGCGCCTCATCCTATGGTCCGGCCTCTACCCAGCGCGCTTGGCCGTCTCAGAGGACAATGGCCAGGATTGGAGCGAGCTCAAACCTGCGGGCGATTGGGGCGGCATCGTTGTCATGGGGTGCCTCACGCAGCTCAAGAACGGCGAGTACCTGGCGATGTTCCACGATGATGGACGCTTCTTCGCGAACGCAGGCAGGGTTCGGAAACCGCCTTCAATGCGTGTCTACCAAACCATCTCCAAAGATGGCGGTCTCCACTGGGAAGTCCCAACGCTCGTGCTGGAAAGCGCTCCGCACATGCTGTGTGAGCCGGGCATCATTCGCTCTCCAGACGGCGACAGACTCGCAGTCCTCTTGCGTGAGAACAGCCGCACCCGCAACTCATTCGTCATCTTCTCCGACGACGAAGGCCAGTCTTGGTCGAAGCCTTGCGAGTTGCCCGCGGCACTTACCGGAGATCGCCACACCGCGGCGTATGCGCCCGATGGCAGGTTGTTCGTGACCTTTCGAGACACGACACGCGAGAGCCCCACCTCGGGAGATTGGGTCGGCTGGGTTGGAACTTTCGAGGACATCGAGAACGGCCGGGAAGGCCAGTACCGCGTGCGCATCATGGACAACACGAAAAGTCGTGATTGTGCCTACCCCGGTCTCGAAGTACTTGCAGACGGGACATTCGTGACGACGACGTACGGGCATTGGACCAAGGGCGAGTCGCCATACATCGTCTCCGTCAGATTCAAGCTCGAAGAGCTCGATGCTCTCGCGAACAACCAAACCACCGTGTTCGCACAGCATGGCCAACATGGGTTCCGGATCCCCGCACTCGTCGTAGCCAAGGACGGAGCGCTCCTCGCGTTCTGCGAACGACGAATCGGCCTGCACGATCACGCTCAAAATGACATCGTCCTGCGGCGAAGCACGGACGGCGGAAGCACATGGAAGCCGACGCAAGTCCTCGCCGACGACGGCGAAGACTCACTCAACGATCCCTGCGCTGTGGTTCTAGACACGGGACGTGTGCTGCTTCGATACAGCAGATACCCCAAGGGTGTTCACCAACGCAAGTCGGGCCACACCGAGATGGCCAGACCCGGCTACGGCGGCCCCAAGAACACGCGGGTGTACCTGGTTCACTCCGATGACAACGGCCGGACTTGGAGCGACCCACGGGATACCACCCGCGCAATGCGCCGAGAGTCATCGATCTCGGTGGGAAGCCCGGGCGCAGCGATTCAACTGACGCAAGGCGCCCACAAAGGCAGGATCGTCTTCCCGAACTACGAAGGCATCCGGGTGAGCGAGAGTCAGCGCCACTTCTTGAACTCCATCTCCTATAGCGACGACGGCGGAGAGACCTGGGTTTTGAGCGCTGCGATTGACGACCGCCCCATCGCACCTGCACAAGGAAGCGAGGCGCAGGTCGTCGAACTGTCCGATGGCACCATCTTGATGAGCACCCGACTCTTGGGCTCCAAGTTGCCGGGTCGCAAGCTGGCTCGCAGTACTGATGGAGGCCAGACGTGGTCCGAAGTGCGTATTGCATCGGGGCTCGTGACTCCAAATTGCATGTCGAGCATCATCGATTACCCGCTGCAAGAGTCGGGACCCCGCGTGCTTTTGCATTCGGTTCCCAACACAACCAAGAGCAGGTCCAACGGAGCGCTCCTCATGAGCGATGACGACGGAGTGTCGTGGTCAAGAGTTGCGACCATTGACGAGCAAGGCTTTGGCTACAGCTGCTTGGCTCGGCTCTCCGACGGCGACGTTGGGTGCCTCTACGAGACGGGTAGTCGCGAATCGTTTCGCATCGTATTTGCCCGAATTCCTGCAGACGCGATCTCGGGTGAGAACCGGTAATTCCATGAGCCCGAGTCCCAGCAACATGACCCAAGCGCGGAGTCGAGGGATTGACCTCGACTCCAGCCCAGAGGCTTTCGGTTGGCTTCGGGAAACCGACACCAAAACGTCGGATGCCGCACTCCGGATGCAAGTCGAGCGAGACGGCTACCTCTACCTGCCAGGTTTCTTCGATCGCGACGATGTCGTCACCGTGCGTCACGAGATCCTCAGCATGTTGAAGCGGAAGGGACATCTCGAACCAGGGAGTGAACCCTCGGATGCCTTGCCTCACCGGGCACGGACCCAAGGCATCTCGTCGCAGATGGGATCAAGCAGCATGGACGACATTGGTCGTGATTGTCAGGCGATGCAGACGCTGCTCTACGGGGATCACACCAAACGCTTTTTCTCACGCTTCCTCGGTGCAACGGTTCGTCACTTCGACCTGACGTGGTTTCGCGCGATCGCTCCCGGACTCGGCACGGTGCCGCACTGCGACGTTGTGTACATGGGTCGCGGAACGAAGCACCTCTACACAATTTGGGTCCCCTACTCGGACATCGCGCTGCAGATGGGCGGACTGATGATTCTGGAGAACTCCGGCTCCCCCAGGGTGCAGAACAAATTGTCGCGGTACCTACGACGCGATGTCGACGAGTACTGCTCCAACGAGCCTCTTCCCGCCCACATGGATCTGACCTCCGTGACGGACAACAAGGTCTGGAACGGTTGGTTGACCGACAACCCGGTCAGCTTGCGCAAAAACCTCGGTGGGCGCTGGCTCACCGCCGAATATCGCATGGGCGATGCAGTCGTGTTCCCCATTCACGTCGTGCACGGATCACTCGATAATCAAAGCGACAAGATTCGCCTGTCTTCGGACGCGCGGTACCAACGTGAAGACGACCCCATAGACGACCGGTTTGTAGGCGCGGCTCCATTTGGGCACATCGGCTCAGCTAAACGAGGACGCATCTGTTGAACACGCCGGAACCGAACCTCGCGACGCTCCCCTTGCGGGGCCTGATCGCAGCAACGTTTACGCCGTTTGACGCTTCGGGCGAATTTGCGCCGAGTCTGGTCGGTCCGATCGTGGAACACCTTCTGAACCAATCCCTCAGTGGAGTGTTCCTTGGGGGCAGTACAGGGGAGGGCCCCTCGTTGACGTGCGCTGAACGCATGGCAATGGCCGAAGCCTACATCGAACATCTGGACGGTCGCCTGCCGTCGATCATTCACGTCGGGCACAACAGCTTGCGGGATGCGGCGGCTCTCGCCAGGAACGCCCAGGAGCTCGGCGCGTTCGCTATCGCGATGACCCCGCCGTCATACTTCCCAATTCAATCGGTGGATCGCGTCGTAGATTGCATCGAAGAGGTTGCTGAAGCGGTGCCAGACATGCCGCTTTACTACTACCACATCCCTCCACTCACGGCCGTGCAAGTCGACGTTCTCGAACTGCTTGAGCTGGCGAGTGCACGACTTCCGTCGTTGATTGGCATCAAGTACAGCGAGCCTTCTTTGGATCGACTGCAGCGGTGCGTGGACGAGCATGGGGACAGGATGAACCTGCTCTTCGGAGTGGATGAGATGCTCTTGAGTGGCCTCGCCGCGGGCGCACATGGAGCTGTAGGCAGCACGTATGGATTTCTTGGGTCAAGGTATGCGCAAGTCATCTCAGCGTTCGAACGCGGCGACATTCACTTGGCGCGCCAACTGCAGGGAAAGATCACGCGCATGGTGCACGCAATGACGCGTCACCAAGGGCTGCCGGCATTGAAAGCAGCGATGGAACTCCAGGGTGTTCGGTGCGGCGCGCCACGGCTGCCGCTCCGTCCCCTCGCATCCGAGTCGTTGGCGATCATGCGTCGCGAACTGGACTCCATGGGGTTCTTCGCAGCTGTCACGAACGCTGAGGAAATTCAGTGACTTGGAAGACGGCACCATTTTGCGCACAGGCCGGAGCCCTCGCGGCTGCATTGACACTCGCTGCGTGCAACTCGGAACCCAACGCGAACGCGTCGCGGGGTGAGCTTGCGCAAAGAGTGGTCTGGACGGAACTATCGTCACTTCCCGATGCGCTAGGCTTTGCAGGGCCATTCGTCGGCGTGTCGCAGGACGCGCTGCTCGTCGCAGGCGGCGCCAACTTCCCCGGCGGCAGACCCTGGGACGGCCATTCAAAGACTTGGCACGACCGAATCTTCGTGCTCGAAGAACCTGGTGGTAGTTGGCGCGTTGCTGAAGAGCGACTTCCTCGCCCGACTGCCTACGGCATCTCAGTGACTTGGCGTGACTCGATTCTTTGCATCGGCGGAGGCGACGCGGGCGAACACTTCAGTGATTGCTATCAACTCACCAGGAAAAACCGCGCCGTGGAGGTTGGCACGCTCCCCTCGCTTCCAACGCCGCTCGCCTTCTTCTCAGGCGCTGTGCTTGGTGACGTCGTCTACGTCATGGGCGGCAGCGAAGCACCCAGCGCGGTCGAGTGCTCCCAAGCGTTCTTCGCTCTGGACATGTCCCAGCCCCCTTCGGAACGAGGTTGGCAGGCGTTGGAGTCGTGGCCAGGCCCGAGTCGCATGCTCAGCGTCGCAGGTGTGCAGTCGGGAGCGCTCTTCTTGTTCGGAGGAGTACAACTCACCTCGTCTACGGACGGCGCACCTGAGCGTGTGCAGCCCTACCTCTCCGACGGTTATCGGTTCAATCCCAATGGCGACGGTGTTCACGGAACTTGGCATCGCACAATGGACTTGCCGGGGCCGATCGCAGCGGCGCCAACGCCTGCGGTTGCCGCTGGCCAATCGCACCTCTTCTTGCTTGCGGGTGCCGACGGCACACGCGGCGGAGCGGCGCTGAAGAACGCGCACCCAGGCTTTTCGCCCGCGATGTTCGCGTACCACACTGTGACGGACACGTGGGTTGGCGCCGGCAACTTCCCTTTGGCCAAAGGGCCGAACCCACAAGAGGATCCGGGTGCCGGTCGTTGGCCACCAGTCACAACCAATACCACGGAGTGGCGCGACGCGACAATCCTCGCTTCGGGAGAGATCCGGCCCGGCGTCCGAACGCCCCGAGTGCACTCCGCATCGTTCGCCGATGCCGACGCCACGTTCGGCTGGGTCAACTATGCCGTGCTCGCTGTGTATCTGTCGTCGCTGCTAGGGATGGGCGCGTATTTTGCCAAACGAGAGAAGACGACGGACGACTTCTTTCTCGCCGGCCGACGCGTGCCCTGGTGGGCGGCGGGCATGAGCATCTTCGGCACGCAGCTCAGTGCCATCACGTTCCTCGCGCTACCTGCAAAGAGCTATGCGACTGACTGGCTCTACTTCATTCAGAACCTCGGCATTGTCGCAATCGCTCCGATCGTGGTTTGCCTGTATCTGCCGTTCTTCCGCCGCCTGAACATCACCACCGCATACGAGTACCTGGAGCAACGCTTCAACCTGGCCATTCGACTGTTCGGCTCGTTGTCCTTCGTAGTTTTCCAGCTCGCGCGGATGGGAATCGTCATCCTCTTGCCGGCGTTGGCGCTCACTGCGGCGACGGGCATGGACTTGACGCTGTGCATTCTGGCGATGGGTCTGCTCTGCACGATCTACACCGTTCTTGGTGGTATCGAAGCCGTGATCTGGACAGACGTGCTCCAAGTCGTGGTCTTGATGGCCGGCGCCATCATCGCACTCATAGTCATGATTGCCGGAGTGGATGGCGGCGCAAGCGAAGTCTTGAGCACGGCCAATTCACACGACAAATTGCGTTTGGCCGACCTCTCCTGGGACTGGACCGGGCCTGCCATTGGCGTGATTGTGCTTGGTGCGTTCTTCAACAACTTGGTCCCCTACTCAAGTGATCAAGCCGTGGTGCAGCGCTATCTCACGACCTCCAGTGAGAAGCGCGCAGCACGCGCGATCTGGACCGGCGCGTGGCTTTCCGTGCCGGCTTCAATCCTGTTTTTCGCAGTCGGCACAGGTCTGTTTGCGTTCTACCAGCACAACCCGGAGCGATTGAACGCAACGGGAACGACGGATCAGATCTTTGCGTGGTTCATCGTCAACGAGCTACCCATCGGGGTGGCGGGACTCGTCGTGGCAGGCGTCTTCGCCGCGGCAATGTCGAGCCTCGACAGCAGCATGAATTCGATCGCTGCCGTGGTGACCACGGACCTCAAACGCCTCCGCCCCGACCCGAACAACGCTCCCGGCTTGCGGTTCGCACGAGGAGTCACTGTGGTTCTTGGCGTCATGGGTACCGCCTCCGCACTCATGCTCGCTCAGTGGCAAGTGACGTCGCTCATCGACCAGTTCCTCGGCTATGTCGGCTTGCTCGGTGGAACGATGGCTGGCTTGTTCGCGCTGGGAATTCTCAGTAGGCGCGCCACCGCGATGGGCGCTGCGTGTGGTGCAGTGGCCGCGGTAGCGGCGTTGATCTACGTCAAGACCATGACTGACTTGAGCGTGCTGCTCTATGCCGCAGTGGGCATGACTACGTGCGTCGTCGTGGGTTACCTGGCCAGTCTGCTGTTGCCCAGGGTGGAGCAAACCTTGGATGGCCTCACCTATCGGACGCTCGCCGGAAGGCACAACTCATGAGTACCGAAGCCGCACGCACTCAAGATCCCATCCAAACACGACTCCATTCCAACGGTTTCGTGGTGTTGCCGGAATTCCTGCGAGAATCAGGATTGATGGAGTTGCACGCGCATGTGGATCGCTTCCTTCGAGACGTCCTCCCGCTCGTGCCCGACGAGCATGTGTTCTACGAGGCGAAAGATGACCCCACGTCGCTCAAGCAGGTTCAGCAGCTCGGCGTCTATGACCCGTGGTTCAACGATCTGATTTCGACAGGGCAGGTGCGTGCACTGGCGGAACACCTACTCGACGGTCCAGTCGTTCCGCGAAACATCCAGTACTTCGATAAGCCTCCCATGACAGGCCGCCCCACGCCCGCCCACCAGGATGGCCACTACTTCAAGCTGGACCCCTGCGAAGCGCTCACCATGTGGCTGGCGTTGGACGAAGTCGACGAAGCCAACGGCTGCGTGCGCTATGTGCGCGAGTCTCACAAACTCGGCCTGCGGGATCATGGAAGAACGGAGACCCTCGGGTTCAGCCAAGGAATCACCGACTACCCAACGTCCAACGATCTTCGGAACGAGGTGGCGGTACCCGCTCAACCCGGCGATCTGCTCGTCCACCATGCGAGCACGATCCATCGTGCCGATGGCAACCCGACGCCCGATCGACACCGTCGAGCGCTCGGATTCATCTACTACGCCGAACGGGCACGCGAAGACGTGGAAGCGTCGGCGGCATATCAGCGCGACCTTATCGAACGATTGCGTCATGAGGGCAAGCTATGAACGCAGCTGGCTTGCTCAAGAACAGCCTGCGACGCGGACGTGGACTCGCCGCAGTTGTCGTCGCATCGCTCACAGCTGGGTCTGTGTGTGGCCAGGATGCGCTTCGCGTCGCCAAAGTTTTCGGTGACCACATGGTGCTTCAACGCGGCGAAGCCATCACCGTGTGGGGAACCGCGCCCCCCGGACGCACGGTTGCCGTTCAACTAGGAGAGGAAGCGGGCTCCGCGGAAGCTGCGGACGACGGTTCTTGGCACGTTGTGCTGGACCCGCAAGACGCCTCCGCGCCGCCCCGCGACCTCACAGTGCGCTGCGAAACAGAGGTCAAGACGCTTCACGATGTCGTGATCGGCGATGTCTGGTTTTGCGCGGGCCAATCCAACATGGCTTTCGAGCTATCCCGCTCCGCAAGTTTCCAAACAGAAGAGTCCAGTCGCCCAAACATCCGCTTGTTGGATCATCGGATCCGTCTCTCAATGGGCAATCGACCGTTCCCGTCGGTTGAGCTGGAGTCACTCCGTTCCGACACGATCTATTCCCCCGCTCGCTGGAGCGTGAGTACGCCGGAAACTGCCGCGAAGTTCTCCGCCGTCGCTTGGTATTTCGGCGCCACACTCGAGCACGAGTTGGAGATTCCAATCGGGCTCATCCACTGCGCGGTTGGCGGCTCGCCCATGGAAGCGTGGACGCCGCGGCAAGTCATGGCAGACGATCTGCAGCTCCAACCATTGCTGCAAGACTGGCTCCAAAACCCCGCCTACCCGTTCTGGGTGCAGAACAGGGCGCGGGTTCACTTGTCGAAATGGCTTGATCGCCCGATCGGCGATCAACCGCACCATCCATTCGAGCCGGGCATTCTCTTCGAGGGGGCGATCCAACCGACCGCCATGTCTTCCGTTCGCGGAGTGCTTTGGTACCAAGGCGAATCCAACGCGACGGTAGGCGGCAGCCATGGTCGCCCCGTGGACCTCGCGATCAACGAACACAAGATCCGAACAATTGTGACCGGCTTTCGTGGGGCATTCCGCTCCCCTGAGCTGCCGTTTTTGATGGTTCAGCTACCCGGAGTGAACCGTGAATGGCCGGTCTTTCGGGAAGCGCAGGCCCGCGTTGCGGCAGCTGACCCCAACGTGCACATGGCGGTCACCATCGACCTCGGTCACTCGACGGACGTCCACCCGCGCAAAAAGCGGCCCGTGGGAGAGCGGCTTGCACACCTGGCACTCGCGAACGTCCATGACCACAACACTGTTGGCGAACGCGAGGCGTCCGGTCCGGAGTTTCTCGGGATCGAAGCAAATCCGTCAGGCGCCTTGGTTGTGCGTTTCAAGTTCGCAAACGGCCTCACGACAATCGACGAACTGCCTCCACAAGGCTTCGCAGTTGCCGGACCCGACGGCCAGTTCTGGCCCGCGACGGCAGAGCTCTTGTCGAACAAAGTCCGTGTCGCAGCCAACGAAGTTCAAGAGCCCGTTGCCGTCCGTTATGCATGGGAGAACGACCCCAAGACCAACCTGATCAACTCCGCTGGCTTGCCCGCAGCGCCGTTTCGGAGCGACACTTGGCCCCTTCGGCCGAAGATTCGAGTGGCCTGCATCGGGGACAGCATCACGTGCGGCACGGGAATCGCAAATCGGTCCCTGCAGTCATATCCCGCTCAATTGGCCACACTCTTGGGCCCGGACTTCCACGTGCGGAACTTCGGTCGCGCGGGAGCGGGTGTTGTCACCCGATCGATGCGAGGCGACGAGAAGCGCGCGTACCTGTTCTCTCCCGAGCACAAGTCGGCGTTGACCTGGACACCTGATGTCGTCATTTCCAATCTGGGCATCAACGACCTGATGGATTGGGAGCAATTCGGAGAGAACGACTTCGCCGTCGACTACCGCAAGTTGATCCAGTGCTATCGGGAGCTATCGACGAAGCCGGAGTTTCTGCTCTGGACTCCGCTCGCTCCACTGCTTCAGGGGCATCGATACCACGACAACCCACGTGTCGCCGCCATAAATCGAGACATTGGCAAATTCGCAACGCAGGAGAACCTCACCACAGTTGGCCTCGCCGCAGTCCTTCAAGGACATGCCGAGTACTTCTCGGATCACATTCATCCGAACGCGCACGGTGCGAAACTCGTAGCTGTCACCATCGCCAAAGAGCTCCGCAAAAAGGATCTCGGCCGTGATTGATCTCGAATCACACTGCCGCGGTTACCGCGATGCTCTTCTCCAAGACACGCTGCCGTTCTGGATGAAACACGGGCTAGACCGCGAGCACGGCGGAGTCCTCACTGGACTCGGCCGCGACGGCGCCATCCTCGACTCGGATAAACCAGTGTGGGCACAGGGCAGGTGCGCCTGGCTCCTGGCAACGCTCTACGACACGGTAGAACCACGCCAGGAGTGGCTAGAGGGAGCTCTTTCTTGCCTCGAGTTTCTTGAGACGCATGG
>CBESZZ010000089.1:0-9882 GCA_965534055.1 uncultured bacterium
CAAGCGTTGCGTGGCGATGGCGATGACTTGGCGGAGATACTCGAAGGCGCAGCGTTGCATGCGCTGGAGCCCGGCCTGGCTTCGGACCTTCCAGGCGCGATGCTTTATCCCGAAGACGGTGTCGTGATGCCGATGTACGCAGCGGGTGCCTTGGCCGCCAGCGCCCGCGCGAACGGCGTGTCGATCTGCACGCACACGACTGTGAACGGGTTTGGCACCAACGCAGACGGTTCGATTCGCGCGGTCGAAACCAGCCGAGGCACGATCGAGGCCCCGCGCGTTGTTAACGCGTGTGGCGTGTGGTCGCCGGATCTCACGGCCGCCGCGGGCCTCGGCCGTGCGCCGATCTATCCGCGCCGCGGCGACTTGGCCATCACGATGCATCACGCGTCTCCGGTGCGGCGGCAGCTGCTCGAAGTGGCCTATCTACGGGTGGCTCACGGTGCTGCGGCGTCTGACCCACGAACTTCTGCACAAGATCCCGGCGCGCACGCGGTGAACGTGCAGCCGCAGAGCAACGGCTCATGCTTGATCGGTTCCACGCGGCAGTTCTGCGGGATGCGTCGCAAGGTGAACCGTGAGCTATTGCACACGTCGCTGGGCCGTGCGGCCAGATACATGCCGTCGCTGCGGGGAGTTCCGATCGTGCGCACATGGGCTGGACTGCGGCCCTACACCATCGACCACAACCCGATCTTGGGCGAAGTGAAGGCGCTGCCCGGGTTCTACATGGCTGCCGGGCACGAAGGCCTGGGCATCACCAAGTCCGCGCTTACGGGGTTGCTCATCAAGCAAATGATTGCCAACGAGACGCTAGAGGTCGACGTGTCGCCCTACGCCATCGAGCGTTTCGCGGCGAAGGACTTCGCGGATGCGGAGTTGATCGCGCAGGGCGGTTTCATTGATCAGGAGCCTTCGCAGGAAGCTCCGGAAGAAGAGGTCGCCGGCCATGGTTGATGCCTCAGGTGCACGAGTGCAGCGAGGGGTCACGCGCCCTGAGGCTCGCTGTGAGTTGACCTACGACGGTCAACGCATCGTCGCGGTGCAGGGTGAATCCATTGCCGCAGCGCTTTGGGCTGCCGGCGTACGGGGGCTGCGGCGTTCCAGCGTCCTGGGCGAAGCACGCGGCGTGTTCTGCAACATGGGCATTTGCTTTGAATGCACCGTGCAGGTCGATGGTCTCATCGTGCGGGCGTGCACCACGATCGTGGACCGATCGGGAATGGTTATCACGTCGACCGGCCCGCAGCCCGGCGGTTCCGCCAGCGAGTCGAATGCGGGCAATCGAGGTGGCTCTGATGTCTGACTCGCACGAAGCACGTTCCGAGGCGAAGGTACCCGAGGCCCTGACTCAGGCGGATGTCGGGGTGGTTGGCGGTGGCCCGGCGGGGATGGCCGCAGCGCTTGAGCTTGCTGCGTGCGGCTTGAACGTGCGGATGCTCGATGAAGGCATCCGGCCTGGTGGGCAGATTCACCGCCAGGTCCCGGTTGGCTTCACGGCCAAGACACCCCGCGGGTTGGAGGCGCCAAGCCACGCATCGGGCCACACGCTGATCGCCGAGATGCAAACGAACTCCGGCAGCATCACCGTCGAGTCTGCTGCAACGGTTTGGGATGTTGCGGCACCGAGAGCGGGTGAACTCGCGCGTCTGTGGTTTGAACAGCAGGGGCGATCGCGGTTGCTGGAATGCCGTGCGGTCGTGCTCGCACCAGGTGCGTTTGATCGCGCCGTGCCGTTCCCCGGCTGGACGTTGCCTGGCGTCATCACGGCGGGCGCGGCGCAGGTCATGGTGCGGGGTTTTCAAATCAAGCCAGGCCAGCGCGCGCTGGTTGCAGGATCTGGACCGTTGATCCTGCCGACGGTGACTGCGCTCTTGGCAGCGGGCGTGAAGGTGGTTGCCGCGCTCGAAGCGTGTTCTGCCCGACAAGCTGCGCGGGCGCTGCGCGGCGTGCTTTCGCACGGCGGTCGACTGCGCGAATCGCTGCACTACGCCAAAGCCCTCGCCACGCGAGGTCTACGTTTGGCCACTGGTCAGACCGTGTTTCGCGTGATTGCCGACGATCAAGGCAACGTGGCGCGCGCGGTCATCGGCAAGGTGCGGCGCGATGGTTCGCCGCGCTTCGAGACTGCGCGAGAGATCGATGTCGACATCGTGTGCGCGGGCTTTGGGCTCATCCCGTCGATCGAACTGGGCCAGCTGTTCGGCTGTGAAGCTGTCTACACGGAGTCACGCGGCGGCTGGCACCTGCAAGTCGACGAAGCGCAAGCCAGCAATGTGGAGGGCATCTGGGCTGCCGGGGAGATCTGTGGCATTGGCGGTGGCCAGGTCGCGGAAGCGGAGGGTCGCGTAGCCGGTCGTGCGGCGGCACGCTCGCTCGGTGCTGGCAGGCCTGCCAACGGATCAGCGGCGATTGCCGACACCGCGCTCCAGGCCGTGCGCGACCGCGAGCGCCGGGCAGCGGACGCGATGCTCCGGGCTTTCCCGCTGCTGCCGGGTCTGAGCCAGCTCGCGACGGACACCACGGTGGTGTGCCGTTGCGAAGATGTCACCCACGAGGGGCTGGCGCGCGCCGCAGCGCTGCACGGACACGATGTGCGCGCGGTCAAAATGGGGTGTCGTGCAGGGATGGGCCCCTGCCAAGGCCGCATCTGCCACGCGGCAGTGCATGCTGCAATCGGTGCGGGACCCGGCTACGCCCCGCAGCCGCCGTGCCCGGTTGCCCAAGTTCCGGCGAAACCCGTCAGCGCGGCGACCATCCTCGCCGCCCCGAACCACGACGACAGTAGACTTCGTTAGGACTCGGCCGCGGGTCTTCCTCGTTCCTCGCTGGCCTGTGCCACAGGTCTCATGAGCCAACCCCCACCAGACCCCGCCCGCATCCAAGAGCTGGTTGCGGAGTGCCTTGACCGCATGGTGGAAGAGGGCGATGGCGCTCTCGTGAAGGTGTGCGATGAGCACCCAGAGATGGCTCGGGAGATCGAACACCGCGTGCGGCTGTTGCAGCGCGTAGGCATGGTTCAACTCGGCGGGAGCGGTCAGTCTGCGGAAGACACGGAGATTCCCGAGCGGCTCGGTGACTTCCGGTTGCTGCGGCTGTTGGGCCGTGGCGGGATGGGAGTGGTGTATCTCGCCGAAGAAGAATCGCTTGGTCGGCAGGTAGCCCTCAAAGTCGTGCGGCCCGATGAAATGTACTTCCCAGGTGCCCGCGCGCGGTTCCGACGGGAAGTCGAAAGCGTGGCGAAGCTGCAGCACCCCAACATCGTCCCGGTCTACGCCGTGGGTGAGTCGGAAGACATCCCGTGGTTCTCCATGGAGTATGTCGATGGCTTGCCGTTGGCCGAGGTGTGCGATCGGTTGCGGAAGAAGCGGAACTCGGAGCGCAGCGGTGAACTTCGCGGTCGCAACGTCTACCGCTTGCTTGCCGACGTGTCGGCATCCGGCGAGCAAAGTCGTGTGCGGCAAAGCGGTGAAGTGCGCGAAAGTGGTGAACTGATCCCTGCGCTGTTTGCCGGGAGCTACGTTGAGACCTGCTTCCGCATCGTGGAGCGGGTGGCGCTTGCGCTTGAGCACGCCCACGAACGGGGGGTTTTGCACCGCGATGTGAAGCCATCCAATGTGCTGCTCACCGCGGATGGGCGGGTGCTGTTGGTGGACTTTGGTTTGGCGATCGGCGCGCAGGATGTGCGGCTGACGCGAACCGGCTCCGCATTCGGATCGCTGCCGTACATGGCGCCTGAGCAGATCGAGAGCCGCGAAGTCGACGCGCGCACGGACGTCTATGGCCTGGGAGTGCTGCTGTTCGAGCTGCTCGCGCTGCGGCCACCCTTCGATCCCGACACCCAAACCGACCTCCGCCAATCGATCCTGGTTGGCGAGATGCCGTCGCTACGGGGCCTCAACCCTGCGCTGCCGGTGGACGGCGAGACGGTGTGCGTCAAGGCGATGGATCGCGATCCGACGCGGCGCTACGCGACGATGGCTGAGTTCCGCGCGGACCTCGAACACTTCCTTTTGCGGCGGCCGATTCGCGCCAAGCGCATGGGCCCGTGGCTGCGTCTGCGGCGTTTGTGCCAACGTCATCCGGTGGCTGCGACCGCGACGGCGATGGGTATTCTGCTGGTGGTTGGAACGCCGGTGGCGGTTGCCCTGGGCATCGCTCGCGAGCGAGATGAAGCCCTGATGGCCAAGGCCGAAGCCGTGCGCGAAAGGAACCGCGCGGACACAGAGGCGGAAGCTTCAGCGAAGAGCGCGGATCTCGCAGCAGCGCGAGCCTACCGAGCGAACCTCTTGGCGGCTGACCTGCAGATCGGCCGCGGGCAGTTCGTCGCTGCGCGGCAGATGCTCGATGACTGCGCGGAAGCAGAGCGCGGGTTCGAGTGGTATCAGTTGCATCGCCGCGCCGAAGTGGCTTCAGAGGTGCTGGTGAAAAACTTCACCGGCTACGGCATTCGCCGGCTCGTGTCGCCCGACGGGCAACGCATGCTGATCCAGCAGGGTCGCGATCTGAGTCTGTATGACTTTCGCGAACGCGCGGTGACGCACAAGCTGATCGAGAACGAAGACTTCATGAGCAGCGGGTTCTTACCCGATGGTCAAATCGCTGCCGTCTGCAACGGCGACGTCATTCTGTTGGATGGCAAGACGGGCAAAGAGACTCGTCGGCTGTCCAAGGTGCGGCAAGACGCGATCGAGTTCGAGATCGTCAACGTGTCAGAGCGTTCCATTGGCGCTGTTGTGGCTCGCGATCGTGATGCGGCGACACGACGAGATTTTCCGATGGTGGTCGGCATCGACCCGAGCACTTCGACGTTGACCGAGCCGTGGGCGCCGACACAGCCGTTCTGGAACTTCGTCACCTGGAGTCAGGACAACTCGTTTCACATCGCCGGTGCGACGACTCGCGGTGGCCTGATGAAGCTGTACCGCGAAGGCAATCAAGAGCCCTACGCGCAGTGGAACATCCCGCGGGGCTACAAGAAGTTGTTCACGGCGAGAGACGGTTCGCGCATCGTGGTCGATCACGCGCAGGCGGTGATCGTCTACGAGATGGCGACGGGCAACGTGGTGTGCACGCATCGGCGAGAATCACCGGTTCATGGAGTTGCGTTCCATCCGACGCGACCCTTGGTGGCGCTAGCGTTCCAGAGCGGTGAGCTGAGGCTGGTGAGCCTCGTGACCGGTGTGGCGGTGCGCAGCTTCGTGCTCGAACAAGCCAGTCTCGGGAAACTCGAATGGTGCGAGAACGGTCGGTCAATCGTCGCGGTTTCGAAGGATGAAGTGGTCCTGTTCGACGCGACATCAGATCCTGGCTTGCTGCGAGTGAATCCACCGCATGCCATGGGTGGGGTCTCCGTGCTCGGCGAGAACTGCCGCGTGCTGCTGGCAACTCCAGATGGTCGAGGCCTCGTCGTGAGCTCGATGGACGGCGCGCTGCGCGAACACGACCTCGCCACGGGGCTTGTTCGGGCGACCTATACAGGGTCTCGCGTGCGCGCGACGGCGGGTGCATTCCTCCCCAGAGAACATGCACTTCTGGTCGCGTTCGAAGACCGAACTTTGCGGCTATACGACGTCGGCATCGGTCGGGCGAAGCAGGTTGTCGAATTGACTTCTGACGTCGCGATCGACCGGTTGGTAATGCAGTCTGATGGGGCGGCGGGGTATGGGCTGTGTCGAGACGGCGGCGTTGTGAGACTGCAACTGGTCAAAGATGGCGCATCGCACGTCGCGGTGAGTGCGCGTGCTTCCGGTGACGGCAAAGATTGGGCGAGGGGAACCGGCGACGTCACCGAGCAGGGCAAGCTGCTGGTCCGCAAGGGTGACGGACGAATGTTCGGGATGGATGCTGACGGAACCCTCGCGGGACCGTGGGCGGACGAAGCCGAAGTGCGAAGCTCTGGCTACCTGCCCGTTGATGAGGCTTGGCCTGTCGCCGCGAATCCGCTGGTTGCACACGTTCTTGAACGAGAGCGGCAGCGCATGAGTCGAAGCGGTCACTCGATGCTACCGCATCTCACCGTGTCTGAAGGTGCCGGTCGCGTGGCGATCTCGTCGTTCCTCGGGCCCCTGACGATCTATTCGTTGACGACCGGCCAACTGCTGTTCGAGGCCCAGCTCGAGGGTGGCGCGTTCCTGCAGTCGATGACCTGGAGCGCGACCGGCGACTGGTTGTGCTGCGGATTCCACAACGGCAACGCGCTGTGCTGGGATGGTCGACGCGCGAATGAAGAGTCACATCTCGTTCGAGGAGCGTCCTCCGTGCAGCGTGACGTTCAAACGATGGTCGACGCAGGGCTGTCGCCAGAGGAGTGCGCTGCGCAAATCGCCGCGCACGAATCATGGTCCCCTGAGATCCAGCGGCTCGCGCACGAATTCGAACGGGCCTCGGGTCCCTGGTCTGAGCGCGTCGAACACCAACTCTATGCCCTGTGCTCCGTATCGGGCATGGGCGCGGAGCTCTACGACAAGGGGCGCGCCACCGCGACGCGGCTTTCCGATCAGTTTCCGGAGTCCGTCCAATGGCTGATCTACCGCGGCTGCCTGTCCATGATGAAGCGTCACACGCGCGCCGCGAAGGATGATCTCGAACGCGCAGTGAAAGCTGTTCCGGTGTTGGAATGGGAACCACCGCTCGCCGCTGGCTTCATCAAGACATTGGCCTGGGCCGGCCAGCATGAGCGCGCAAGGGCGATGCTCGAAGAATACGAGTCGATGCTGAAGACGTCGCCCAGGTTGCGGGGAGTCAGTTTGGCCAGCCGGTTCCTGACCTCTGCGCGCGGTCACGTTAGCAACGCTGAGGCGGGAGCGATCCCACCCGGGGCCGAGATGCGTCCCGTCGAAGACGCTGACAAAGACTGAGCCATTGTGGCCCACGGCGCAGCTCCGCTACGCTCCCTGCCCCATGCGCCTGAGCCAAACTGTCGTTTCCACTCTTCGCGAAGATCCCAGCGATGCCGAAGTGCCGAGCCATCGGTTGCTGGCCAAGGCCGGCTTGATCGTCAAGGTCGCTGCGGGGGTCTACACCTTCTCGCCCTTGATGGCGCGGGTCGTGAAGAAGTTCGCCCAGATCGTGCGGGAAGAGCTCGATGCGGCCGGAGCGTCTGAAGTGCTGCTGCCGATCGTGCAGCCCAAAGACCTCTGGGTTTCGTCCGGACGCTGGGATCGGATGACCGGCGAAGGGTTGATGTTCACTCTGAAGGACCGCAAGGGCACCGAGATGTGCCTGGGTCCAACCCACGAAGAGGTCATCACGAGCTACGTCGACACCGCGATCGCGAGCTACAAGCAGCTGCCCATCAATCTCTACCAGGTTCAGGACAAGTTCAGAGACGAGATCAGGCCCCGGTTCGGACTGATGCGAGCGCGCGAGTTTTCGATGATGGATGCGTATTCGTTCGACGTCGATGAAGCTGCGTTGGACGAGGCTTACGCCAAGCTGCGTGTGGCCTATCAACGCATCTTCGACCGCTGCGATCTTGAGTACCGGGTTGTGCAGGCCGATGCCGGCGCGATCGGCGGCAGCGGCAGCGAAGAGTTCATGGTCTTGGCCGAGACGGGTGAGGACACCATTCTCTACGCGGACGAAGACAATGAAGCGGCGAACGTGGAGAAGGCTGTCTCCAAGCTGCCGGCCGCGGACGCCGGCGGCGATCCAGAACCGATTCAGAAGCACAACACCCCGAACGTCCGCACCGTGGCGCAGCTCGAAGAGTTTTTCTCGCTGCCGGCGGGTCGTATGGCCAAGACCGTGCTCTACAGCGCGGCATGGCCGGATCGCGAACAGGTCATCGCAGTGATGATGCGCGGCGACCTGGAGATCAACGAGGTCAAGCTTGCCGGCCTTCTCGATACGGTGCAGCTGCACCTGGCGGACGAAGAGGCGATTGCGAAGCATACCGGTGCAGAAACCGGCTTTGCGGGGCCGGTGGGGCTTCCGGAGGGCGTCCCGCTCTACGCGGACGAAAGCCTGCGCGGGGCCACGAACCTAATCACCGGTTGCAACGAAACCGGCAAGCACTGCACTGCTGTGAATCTTGGTCGCGACACCGCGGAACCCGAATGGATCGACGTGCGGTTGGCGCGTGTGGGCGAGATGTCGGCTTCTGGTGCCGGTGTGCTCAAAGCTGCGCGCGGCATCGAAGTGGGACACATCTTCAAGCTCGGGACGAAGTATTCCGCAGCCATGGGCGCGACGTTCATGGGCCAGAACGGCAAACCGACACCGTTCGTAATGGGCTGCTACGGGATTGGTGTCACGCGGACACCCGCTGCGGCTGTCGAGCAGAACTTCGACGACAAGGGCATCGTTTGGCCGATGGCGTTGGCGCCCTTCGAGGTCGTCGTCGCCATTCTTGATCCACGCAAGGCTGAGCAGAAGGAGCTTGGCGAGTCGATCTACTCATCGCTTCGTGAAGCGGGAATCGACGTGTGTCTCGACGATCGCCAGTTGAGCCCTGGTGCCAAGTTCAAGGACCTGGAGCTGCTTGGATTCCCGCTGCAGGTTTTTGTGGGGCGGAACGCGAAAGACGGAAATGTCGAGTTCCTGGTTCGCAAAGGCATGACCAAGAGTGATCTTCCGGCCTCCGAAGTCTTGCCGAAGATCCGAGCTGCGATCCAAGCCGCTAGTCGGTGAGCCACGTGACGCGAAGTTGATCGGCAGCAAGCTGCGATGACCGAATCCGAGGCCAGATCCTGTGTCGATGAACTGCGGGAACTGACCGTTGATGCGTCGAGTGATTCCGAAGAACTGATCGGCAAGCTGCGACGTGGCCGTGTCGCAGCCATTGCAGAGCGAGTTGCTGCGCTGGCGGTCCTGCCTCCGGTCGTAAACGAGAGCGAAGAGTCTGCGCAGTGGAGGGACGATCAGTGCATGACGCTGCGGCGCGATCTCGATCGCGCGGACCTGCACTTCCTCGCCGGACAGGCCGAGCGAGCCGGGATGGCCGCAGAGACCGTGGCCGCCACGTTGGCCGCCGAGCAGGCCTGTGCGCGGTTCGAATCGCGGTGCTTGGCGCAAACAGAGCTCGACGACGTCGAAGCTCTGTTCGATCTCGTGGACTTGGCCGCAGAGCTCGATTGGCGCAAAGATGCGGAAGAGTCGGCGCGTGTCGATGCGGAGGTGTCGACGCGCATTCCTGAAGTCTTGAAGCGTCCCGACCGTGCACTTAACGAGGCGCGCGAACGGTGGGCGTCGCTCACGACCGACGAGGAAGACTTCGACCTTCGGCACCGCATCCACTGCTTGAATCGGCTCGCGACGGTCTTTGAGACGATGAACGCGCGCTTGCGTGCAGGCGTGACTTCAGGTGATGGCGATGCTGACGGTAGTCGCGAAGAGGACGAAGACGCAGAGTCGGAGCGGCGCAGAATCGCCAAGCACTTCCGCAAACTGGCGCGACGCCTGCGCGCGCAGGCTGGAGATCGAGGCTTGGAACTGAGGCTTGAGAAGGTGCTCACTCCAACAGGTGCTCAGTGGTTGGAGTGGAGCAGCCTTGCCGCGTTGGGCTTGCTGCTCGTTCTGCTGTTGATTGAGGCGCTCGTGCCTCTGCATCCGACGACCTCCCGCGTTCTGTTGACAATCGACGGTGCGATCTGCTTGGGGTTCATCGCTGAATACCTACTGAAGCTCTCGCTTGCGCCTGCGCGACTGCAGTGGGGAATGCGTCACGCGTTGACCGACCTGCTGCCTGCGATCCCCGCGGCGATTTGGCTCCTGCCAGTGAGTCCGGTCGCGGGCGCCGATAGCGCGGGAGTTGTGCGGTTCTTGCGAGTGCTGCGGATCACCGCCATGGCGCGCTACATCAACGCGCTGCGGCCGTTGTTGCGGCTCTATCGTTTCGTACTGTTCGTCGTTCGTGGCATGGATGGCATTGTGATGCGA
>CBESZZ010000090.1:0-9837 GCA_965534055.1 uncultured bacterium
CACGACGGTTTGGTTTTGTGCGACGAGGGACGATCCGACGAGGGCGGCAGCGGCTGCCGCCAGTGAGAGCTTGTTTCGCATGATGGTGGTGCGCGGAAGGTGGAGAGGAAGGTGCGAAGAAAGACGCACAGCGAACTGTGCGCGAGATGGCCGTTTTGCGCAGCCGAAGTGGACCCGACCGACGCGCCGTCCAAGTTAGCATGAATGACTCGGTGCCGTGCGAGACCCGCGCAGGCGCTCGGGAACCTGTCCCGCATTCGCAATTCCTGCACCAAGCCGCACCGCGGAGAGCCGCGCCCACGGCAGTTTCGTTCGACCGGACAAAACTTCGCGCTTCCAGGACCTCGACACATGCTCACCCAACGAGGATCATCCAGCGATGCTTTCGTCCCTACGTCGCGTCGCGTTCTGGCTATCGATCTCCGTTTGCGCGGGAGCCGCGCCCGCGCAGGTCACGCCGTCCAGCGACGTCTCGACGGGACTCTTCCCGTTCTTGGTGGGCAACCTAGACGGTCAAGAAGCGACTATCGCCCAGCAGTGTTTGACGCGCGGCATGGACACGCTCTACGTGAGCATCTTCCGGGCAACCGGCCCGTTGCAAGGGGACCTGTGGATCACGGACCAAGCCGGAACGTGGCAGTCTAGTTGGGGCCCCATTCGCTCCGGAGGCGCAGGCATCCGCCTCGTGGAACTCATCGACGCATGCCATGCACGCAGCGTCCGGGTGGTGGGGGTGATGAAATGTTTCGACGACACCGTGCAACCCACCAGCCAAGCACACCGCAACTACTTGCTCGACGTCGTGGACTCTCTGGTGCATGCGTATGACGCGTCGGGTTCGCCAATCTACGACCTCGACGGCATCGCGCTCGACTACGTGCGCTACGTCCAGAACGGCAGCGGCAACGATGCGACGCAGATCACGAACTTCGTTGCCGACGTCAAAGCCCGCCTCGGTGTGCTCACGCTGCACGCGTACCTTCCCGCCGGCCGCTTCACGTTTGATGGACCGACCTACAACGGCAACTTCAACAGCTACTCCTCTGTCATCAACTCGAACGCTTCGCAGTATGGCCAGGACTGGGCGCAGATGGCCCGGCACGTCGACGTGATGATGCCGATGACCTACACGGCGAACGGCAGCATCTACAGCACGTACTCACTGCATCAGTCGTACGTCGCGTACGCGGCCCAGGTGTGCCGCACCGCGTGCACGCTGAGCGGCACGTCAGGCCAGCGGGTTACTCCCGTGATGAAGACCTACACGAGCTCCGGCGAAACGACGACCGCGCAAACCGTGGACGCGTCGGTCACCGGCGCATTGTTGGGTGGTGCCGACGGCTACCAAGCGTTCCGCTACTTCACGACCACGACCGCCTGGTGGACTGTGCTGCAACAACACGCGGTGGCCGGCGCGAACTGGCCTCTGCCAGGCCTGCAAGCAACTGTGACTGGACTCACAGCGAGCGTGGACGCTTCGACCAGTTCCGATCCTGACCAGTCTGCGGCAACACTGGACTGGGCTGTCGACACGGATGGCGACGGCATCTTCGATACGCCGTGGATGCCCACCACGATGACCTCACAGTGGATGCTGCCACCGGGCACCAACAAGGTTGGCTTCGGCCTGCGCGACAACGACGGCCATGTGGCGCACACCACGCGGCAACTCTCCGGTAGAGACATCCTCACGCTGAGCACGCCGTCCATCTCGGGTTTCCTCGGCGACCACGAAACGATCACCGTCGACGCCGGCCCAAGTGCCGCAGGCGCCACCTACGTCGTGCTCGCCTCCCTGAGCGGCTCAACCCCGGGCACGCTGCTCGCTCCGGGTTTTGAAGTCCCCATCGTGTTCGACTTCGCCACCACTGGCCTCTACAGCGCGGCGAACACCCCACTCTTCCCCGGCGGCATCGGCCTCCTCGACGCGTCGGGCGTGGGCACTGCGACCTTCGCCCCCGCTCCGCGATTCATCTCGCCGCTGGCCTTCTCTACGGTGACGTGGGCCGCATTCGGCATCGATGCGCAGGGGCAGGGTCTGTTCGTCACGAACCCGGCGACGATGCTGATCCTGCCATGAGCCAGGATGATTGCCCTAGGCTGAGCAACATGCCGACAGTCAAACAATTCCTCATCACCTGCATCGCCGCCTCCGTGGCTGCCATCGTGGTGGCGTTCCTCTTCCGGTTCGTTGGATGGCACGACCAAGCCTTCGTTGCCGCAGCCATCGCGGCGAGTGCCGTCTCTGCAACCATCGTGTCATCGTTCGGCGACGCATCAGTGGCTGGCTAGTTTCCGGCTAGAAGGACGGCGGCGACTGTGACTTCCACTTCTGCCGGACTGCACGAAGCACAACGGGAACGTCCCGACGGCCCTGCCCTTCTAAGGAATCCAATCCCCGCAGCGGTTTAGAACCTGGCTCCCGGGCCACGTGTGATCGTGGTGTAACCGCGTCGAACGTCGGTCACTCACAACTTGGCCGGAGCATCAGCCGACGCTTGCCGTGTTCGTGACAACGCGGTCGCTCAACTGAGGTTGACGACAGCAATGCATGGCTTCTGCGTTGCACGAGCTGCTCGCCCGCTTGTCTGTGTCGGCGCAGACTTCGGTGCGACCTATTCGTCGAGGTAGCGCTTCAAGAACTCCAGGTATTTCCGGTTCGCAGCCATCGAGTTCTCGCGGCGGCGAAAGCCATGGCCTTCGTCATCGAACACAAGGTATTCCACTGGCGCTCCGTTCTTCCTCGCCGCGGCGACGAGTTCGTCACTCTCGACTTTTAGCACTCGCGGATCGTTCGCGCCCTGCACGACGAGCAGGGGGCGACGAATCTTGTCGGCGTGAAAGAGCGGCGAGATCCTGCGGAGGCGTTCGCGATCGGTCGCGGGGTCGCCGAGTTCCGCGTAGAGAGCCGTCCGCTGGGAGGCCCACCACGATGGGATGTTCTCGAGCGTGCGCAGCCAGTTCGTAACCCCGAAGATGTCTACGCCGCACTCAAACGCGTCGGGCGCGAATGCGAGGGCGGCAGCGACCATATATCCCCCGTAGCTACCACCGATGATCCCGATCTTGTCCCCGCGTACCCATTCGAGACCTTCCAGGTATTTGCGACCGAAGATGCAGTCTTGCAAGTCGTCCTCCCCGTGCCTGAGATCATCGAGGTGGAAGAAGGTCTTGCCGTAACCGGAACTGCCGCGGTTGTTCACCATCAAGACGGCGAAGCCGTGATTGACGAGGTACTGAATCGTCGGTCGATAACTCATGCGGCTCTGTCCGCCCGGACCGCCGTGCACCCAGACCACCGCAGGAACGGGCTTCTTCGCCGACGCCTGATGCGGACGAAACAAGATTGCCGGGATCTGCAGGGCGTCGAAGCTGGCGTATTTCACCGTCGTTGCGCGCACCAAATCCCGCTCTGCAATCTCCTGCGGTAGCGAGGTCGTGCGCTTCACGATCTTCCAGTCGCTCGTCTTGCCGACATAGAGGTCACTCGGTGTGTGCGAGCCGCCGGCGTAGATCGCGAACGATGCTCCGTCGCGCGAAGTCGCGAAGCTGTCTACGTTCCGACCTTGGATCTCTGGGAGCCGCACAGCGGTTCCCGTCGCCGTATTGACGACTTCGATCTTGCGTCGAGCATTCTCATTGATCGAGGTCAGACGGTACTTCCGGTCGGCGGTGTAGCCGGTGCCGGAGATGTCCCAAGAGCGCTCGGTGACGACGCCGCGCGAACGCGTGGCCAAGTCGTAACTACAGAGCTTGCGAAACTCGCTGTTCAGATCCGTCGTGTAGAACAGCGTGCCGTTGTCGGGGCTAAACGCCGATGGCTGGAAGGAGACTTCGTCGTCGTCGCTGAGGATCCGCTCCGGAGCTGTGGACGGCGATGTCGCATCCCACAGATAGACATCCGTGTTCTTGTTCGAGGTCGTACGCAACATCGCGACGTAACGCAGATCCTCCGAAGACACGCCGGGCTGAAACCCTTCCTCGTTCGTGAAGATTCGCTGCCTCGGATAGTCGTGTTCGCCATTCGAATTGATCGATGAGAGGTCGTAGCGGTAGACATCAAAAAACTTCGGATTGCGCTCGTTCGTGAAGATCAGAAGATTCTCGCGGTCGCGGTCTAGGCGCTCAAAATTCGCCTTGAGTTTCACGCCGGGCGTCAGGTCGATCGGCTTCACACTCACATCCGTGTTGCCCACGTAAACGTGATTCAGTTCATTGCCGCCTTGGTCACTCGTATAGAGGAATCGTTCGTCGTCGAGCCAGGTGATGCCTCGAACCGCGTTCGTTGTCGAGAAGGTCAGCTGTCGCGTGTCGCCACCGTCGACCGGCAAGCTGTAGACGTTGAAGACACCGCTCTCGTTCGAAGTGAGCAGGATCTGCTCTCCATTTCGCGAGAACGACGAACCCGAAAAGGAGATCGTCTTCGACATCGTCTCGATGTCGTAGGTCGGGACCGTTCGCACTTCGTCTGTGAGGCTCGCGCATCCGCAGAGCAGGACAGTGACAGCAAAGAAGGTGGTGGCTCGGATCGTCATACTTTTCTCCGGGGACACTCGGATTGGGCTCACGCCGCAGCCCGGGTGGCTGCGGGCAGTTGTTCACGATGCAACTCCATGCTCGCAGGCTTGGTCGCAGAAGTCTCCACTCAGTGAACAGTGACGGTTTCTTCAGCACGGGCATGCGTCAGGTTCGCTCACCCACCAGGAATTGACCGGCCTAGCGTGCCGCGTTGTCGGCTCGCTGACCGGCGAAGTTTGGTCCCGTCACAGGTCCCGTGCATCGAGTCCTCTGGATGTTTCCTGATGCACCGACCCAACCTGCAATCAAGCGATGATGGCGCTGACTTCGACACGGAGACCGCCCGAGGTGGCCGTTTCCGGCACACGAGCTCGTGATCTCTCTTTCGATCCTCTCCAACGCAAGTGGTGGGCGGTACAGGGCTTGAACCTGTGACCCCCAGCTTGTCGAGCTGGTGCTCTACCAACTGAGCTAACCGCCCCACGTGCGTGAGATCCGGCTGCAAGCAGCCGGGGCGCGCGGGAGGTTAGGTCGGGATCGAAGCCTGTGCAAGCAGGTTTCTGAAGTCCTCGGGGTGGCGCCTTCAAAGCTTCCGGAGTCAGTCTGCCGGATGAATGGAACAATTCGTCGTTGCCGTGCACCCAAGCGTGGTGAGCCCGGGGCACGCGACTAGACTACGCGACCCATGTTCGGTGCTTCCTTTTGCCCTGATGCCTTCCTCACTCCGCCTGCGCAGGGTGAAACCACGACTCGATACGTGGATGGATTCACTCTGCAGGTGTGCCGGATGGCCGGCGCGTTCGCCGTCAACGTGCACGGGCCGATGGGCGTGCAGCGAACCGTCGTCGCGGCCCGGCGGGCCTGCGGAAGCGAAGCGTTTCGCGGCTTCCGTTGGGAGCGTCGACTGCCCAACGCAGCGTGCGTCGTCTCGCTAACCGATCGAGTGGTGGTGCCTGCAGCGGGGGTGCTACGCGCGTCGCTCGTGGTGCCGATGGTGCACCGCATCGTGGGGTTGGTGACGCAGGGCCAGGACGCATCGACGCAGGAAGAACCCGTGTCGGCGGGCGACGAAGTGCTCGTCGAAGTTCTGCCGCCGGGGCTGCGGTTTGGGTGGCGCACGGCAGGAACCGAGACGACGTGGACCGAGACGTCGCCAATGCTGCCTGGGCAATCCACGCTGCATGCTGGCCGGCTCTGTTGGCGGATTGAATCGGCGCTGCATCTCGAACGCCCCACCGTGGAACGCACCCAGACACCGTTTTCGGGCGCACCTTGCCTAGCACCCATTCGGCTTGCGAACCGCGCAGATGACCTTTGGAACGTGGGTGAACTGCTGCTGGAGTTCGATGGCTCCACGCCACGACTCTGCTGCGAAGATCGGAGTGGAACCCGACCGATGTTCTTCGCTCCAGCCCGACGCTTGATGCGTGACCAAGACGGCCGTGTCATCGCGCACATCCGACCACACCCGATGCCGAGTTCACAGCCGAGCCCGTTCGCTGAGTCAAAGGCCAGGCGACTCGAGGCCAAGGTCACGCTGGCTTCAAAGCACGCCTCGCGCCAGCATGCGCCCACAATGGGTGTGACCGAGGCATCAGAGAACCATTCCAACGGCGCCGGGAACCCGCGCGTCTTTGGCGGTGGCGCTCCGCAGGCCGCAGGCCACCGCGGGACGCTGACCAAGTTGCCAGCTTCCGATGCACCAGGGACCCGTCTCCATGACTGACGCGCGAGATCGACGCTTCCGACTTTGGGCTACTTTGGCCGCGGTCTGCGTTCTGCCCGCACTGGGCATTCTCTCTTCGTGCAGCGATCCCGCGGCGCGCAAGCGGGTGGAGGTTCTGGAGCGCAGGTTCGCACAAGAACAACTCGCACGGCAGCGCTCCGATCGGAGAGTCGTCGAAGCCCTTGGCGCGACGATCGAACGGATCGACCAGTTGGTGCTGACCCTCGACGGACAGGCGACCCCGCCAGACAGCGTCGATGCGACCGACTCGGCGGATCCAACGAACGCAGCTGGCTCGACAGGTCCCGAGGGTCCTACAGACACCGACAACACTGGTTCTGCGAACCCTGACAGTGGAACCGGATTCCCAGGCGACAGTTCGGAGACCGCGCCGAACAACGTTGATCCGAACAACGCAGAGCTTCGGGACGAGTCCGCCGGTCCGAACAACCTCGCAGGTGGCACCGATTCCGGCGCCGCTGTAGCCGACCGATGGCCGATCACGCTGAAGCGCAGCCTGGGCGAAACGCTGACGCCATGGATCTTGCTCGCCGCTGCGTTGCTGACCGGCTTCTTCCTGTGGCGACTGTGGCTTTCGCGACCAGCGGCCCTCGCGACCCGCGGTGGACTAGCTCGTGCACTGGCTGCGCGAGACGTCGAAGAACAGCTCCCAGGACCGGACCTCTCGATTCAATTGGGTGCGGATCGTGGCAACCACACCAGCTCCGTCAGCGAGCTGGCGCGGGAAGTCGTCGAAACCACGCCCGCAGCACCTGCAGTAGAGGATTCCGCACCGATGAAGTGGGGCGGTGCGCAGCACGAAGAGGCGGTCGGTCAATCGATGGCCGAAATCGAAAGCCTGCTGTCGTTGGCCGAAAGCGGCCCCAGCAGCACGGTTGAAGCTGTCGCTGCCAGCGCCGATGAAGTCGCCCGAGCCACGGATGCGAACCTCGCGAACTTGACGGTCTCCGATTCAGCCATAGCCGCACCGACGCAGCCGGCACATGAACCCTTCCTGCCACCCGACATTGCGAGTGTTGGGGCTCCAGGTGCCGCCGACTTTGATTTGGGCGAACTCGGCGCAGCAGACCTTTCCGCTGCGAACGCCGAACTGGGGAACGCGAGCAACCTGTTCGATCAGGGCATCGCCAACGAACAGCAAGTCGTCGACCTCCATGCACCGGCTGCAAGGCTCGAGCATGCATCGGTCGGCAACGAGGAAGCCGCAGAGCTGAGCGCTGATTCCGCGGAGCGCGCGGCTGTCGTTGCGGCCGCCGAAGCCGCTTCCTCCGAGACCGAGCCCCCGGAGCCCAGCACGGACTCTGCCCTAGCGGCTGCGGAGCGCACACCGCTTGGAGACAACGAAGAGCCCGTCGTCATCGTCTGGTCTGACTTGCTCGACGCTGAGCCAGACACGATCACTCCAGCGCCAACAACCTCCTCGCCTGCGACGTCGATTGACGATTCGCTCGCCGTTGCGCCGTCGGCAACCCCGCCGGCATTGCAGGGCGGCGCATCCCTCGCACCGGGATCGCGCGAACCAGCACCAGCACCGCACGCGCCGGCTGCACAGGTCGGCGGTCCAGTCGATGATCCACTTACCGCCTCGCAGCACGCCAGCGCGCCGTCAGCGCGAGCACTGCATTCGTTCGATGTGCCACGTCTGGTCGAAGACCGGATGGACGAACAACCCGTCGCACCGAGTTTCGAATCGAGTTCGATTTCCGGATCAGGCGCGAACCGGGCCATCGACCCGGGTTTCGTCAATGGTTCAAGCGCCGGCCCGCATGGACACGCACCGCACGTCACCGCGGGACCAGCGGTTTGGACCGTGGTTCTGCCGCAGGAAGCTGCCCAAGCTGCCACAGTGGAGCAGTCGGTGTTTCAACTGCTGACTGATGATCCACGCGTGCTGCAGGAACCGTCACCGCGGCTTGCTCTCGACGATGAAGGGCGCACTTGCATGGTGTTCGCGCTTCTCCCTGGTCTGGAAGGTGGCGACCGCCTAGACCTGCGCCAAGCCCTCGAACGCGCTGGTGCTGAGATCCCTCAGCGATAGCACTTCGACCCTAGTTACTTCGCTTCCCGTCTGCACACCCGATAGGGCCTATTCGCAATGATCATCGGCGTCCCCAAAGAGATCAAACCACAGGAACACCGCGTTGGCATGGTTCCCGCAACTGTGCACGAACTGGTGCAGGACAAGCACTCCGTCCTGATCGAAGCGGGCGCAGGCTTAGGCGCCGGCATCCCCGATGCTGAGTTCGCCGAGGCCGGCGCGAAAATGGTCGACACCGCCAAGCGCCTCTACGGCGACTCGGAGATGATCGTGAAAGTGAAGGAGCCACTCGCTGCCGAGTACGGCCTTCTGAAGAAGGACCAGGTGGTTTTCACCTACTTCCACCTCGCCGCCGACCGCGCACTCACCGACGCGATGATCGAAACCGGTGCGCATTGCTTCGCCTACGAAACCCTCGAGGTCGGACGCAGCCTGCCGCTGCTGACGCCCATGAGTGAAGTCGCCGGCCGCATGTCGATTCAGGTGGGGGCCAACTGCCTCGAGGCCCACCACGGCGGCCGCGGCATCCTGCTTGGCGGGGTTCCCGGCACCAAGCCATCGACCGTGCTGGTGCTGGGTGGCGGTGTGGTCGGCACCAACGCCGCGTGGATGGCCGCCGGCATGGGCGCGCGCGTCGTGATGATGGACATCAATTTGGACCGCTTGCGGTATCTCGAAGATGTGATGCCCAAGAACGTCACGACGATCTATTCGAACCCGCTGGCGATCCGCGAACAGCTGGCAATGGCCGACCAAGTCATCGGTGCCGTGCTGGACAGCGGCGCCCGCGCGCCGGTTTTGGTGAGTCGCGCCGACCTTGCCTTGATGAAAAGCGACGGTCCCGTCGTTGTCGACGTCGCCGTCGACCAAGGCGGCTGCATCGAAAAGTGCAAGCCCCCAAACCACCCCGACCCAACCTACGTGGTCCATGGTGTGCTCCACGACAGCGTTGCCAACATGCCGGGTGCCGTGCCAAGGACTTCGACGTTCGCGCTCACCAACGCCACGGGCCCCTACGTCCGGAAACTCGCTCGCGCCGGCGCAGCCCAGGCTGTTCAGGATCCCGCGCTCCGCTCCGCCGCTAACGTGATGGGCGGCAAGCTCACCCTTGGCGCCGTCGGTGAAGCGTTCGACATGCCAACGGTCGAGCCGGAGTCGGTGTTCTGATCGGCGAACCAGTGGCGGCTGCAGCTCTCGCGGCGGCACAGGAACCAGGCGCGCCGACCATGTTCGACGCCGTCATCCTTGGACTGATTGAAGGTCTGACGGAGTTCCTGCCCGTCAGCTCGACCGGGCATCTCATCGTGACGTCACGCTTGCTGGACACAGCGAACGCGACGTTTGAAGTGGCCATTCAGGTCGGCGCGATCACCGCGATCCTGGTGCTGTACTGGCGCGACTTGTTGCGCTCATTCCGCGCACTGTTTGGCGGTGTCGCGGTCGATGCCCAGCCTGCGCCTCGATGCAACATGCTGTACCTGCTTGTCGTCGCCGCGATCCCCGCTGCGGTGCTCGGGCTACTTATGGATGACTG
>CBESZZ010000091.1:0-9818 GCA_965534055.1 uncultured bacterium
CTCCTTTCCGGTTCGCTCCTCTGCTCGCTCCTCGCGGTTCCGCTCCACGGGCAAGACGGCGAAGCAGACGCCGCGGTGACGACCAAAACCACAGAAGCTGACTGGTCGGACGGCAAGAGCATGGCGGAGCGCATGGCCTACTTCTCCGGCCAAGCCGAAGTCAGCCGCTACGACGTGAGTCAGTCCCGCTACGGCTCCGCTCGCGATGGATACGCCGTGCTGATCTTCGTCACCGAACCGTTTTTGCCCAAGACGCAGGTCAAGGCAGAGCGGCCGGTGGCCGCTGAGCTTGCCGTGGACGTCTTGAAGATCAACGACACCCGCCGCTTCCCCACCGGGCTCTACGACTACTCAATGATGCGTTCGGTGTTCACGGCGGAGCAAGACATCCCCGCCGCGCTGAAGGTCACCTGCAGCGTCCAAGACTGGTGCGGACACGCTTGGCTCCAGGTCAACCTGACCAACGGGCAGAACAACGCTTACCGCTTTCTCGGCCACAGCTACTTTCAGGGCGAAGCTGAACAGGACACCACCCTAGAAGGCGTCGTGCTAGAGGACGCGCTCTGGACCACGCTGCGCTTGGCGCCGGAGAAGCTGCCGGTCGGCGCGTTTCGCATCGGCCGTTCCGTGTTCGATTCGCGCCTGAATCACGAACCTCTGCAGGCCGAAGCGGCCCGCGGGGAAATGAAGCGCGGCGACGAGCTCTCCGACTACACCGTGCGCTATTCCCGCGGTCGCAGCCTAACTATTCGGTTCCAAACCGCATTCCCCCACCGCATCGAAAGCTGGACGGAGATGCCCCGGGACGGCGCGTCCGCTGACGACATCACCAGTGGCAAACGGACCCATACCGAGCGAGTGCCGTATTGGAGCAAGAACGCCAAAGGCGATGCGCCCTTGCGCGAAACGATGGGCCTTCCGCCCGTGCGCTGATTCCATCGCACCAGCGATAGGAATTCAGCAACTCACCCGCTTCGATGCCTCCAATGTCCGAACTCCCACGCGAAGAACAAACCCACGCCGACCGCCCGCTCATCGATTGGCTGGTCGACCTCAACTCCAAAGCAGGCGCTACGCGGCTTGAGGCCACGGCGATTCTACTGCGTGCGGGAAGTCCGATCGTGCCGCAGATCTTGAAGACCCTTCACGGCACATCGACAGAGACCATGTCGAGTCTCTGGGGTGAAACGCTTCTGCAAACGGTCTACGCAACCTGGATCGAGGACCACCTGGCTGATCTGCAGGACGCGTATTTCAACAGCGAAGGCGCGGTGAAGAAGGTGCTTTTCGAAACCCGCGGTGCGGCCATGGTCGACTTTTGGATCATGTGCCTGTGCGCTGAGAACTGGAAAACACGCGAAGAAGCAGCGCTCATGCTCGGCAATCTCGGGAGTGCTGCCGAAAGAGCCGTTGAAGCACTGCACGGTTCCCACGCCGCAGAGGAAGAAGAGCAAGCGAAACTGACGATGAGTCGCGCGATCGACGCGATCGCCGCTGCGCGGGCATAGGCGCCAGTTGGATCGGATCTGTGCCCATTGCTGCGACAGGCTGACGGAATCAACCGACACCGTTCACGCCGCAAGACTCCATGAACGCAACGGCGGCATTGATGGCTGAATGCAGGTGTTCTTCGAGCGTGTGACAGGATCGTTTGCGCGGCTTGAAGCCGTGGTCGCCGTCTTCCAGCCAGTGCAACTGAATCGCCTCAGCCAAGGTGTAGGTTCTCACATCCTCTTCACCGCCGAACTGATCCCGGGTGCCTTGCACGAAGAGTGCCGGGGTCCGCAGCTCTTCTAGATGCTCGGTCCGTAGTTTGGAGGGTTTGCCGGGCGGATGGAACGGATAGCCAAAGCACAGCAAACCGGGCACAGCAAGCTCATCGCACAGCAGGCTCATCACCCGCCCGCCCAACGACTTGCCGCCAACGAACAACCTCGTGGTCGGCCGTGCTTCCCGCACTTCCTCGACGACATCCCGCGCCGCTTCGAGCAAGACAGGCATCTTGTCGGGGAATCCACCGCGCTTCTCTGTTTCACGACGCTTGGTCATGTAGGGAAATTCGAAGCGCGCCACCGCCACATCGCGTTGTGCGAACCCCGCGGCGAGTGTAGCCATGAAGTCCGAATCCATGGGCGCGCCGGACCCGTGCGCAAGCACGAGCCCCCGCGGCGCGGTTACTGGTCCATCCCACAGGATTTCGCTCACCGGCCACACACCGCCGCCCGCATCAGCCCGAAACCTTGCCCTGTGAACGTTCACCGTTCACCACGCGCCAGAGTCCCTGCGGGTTGCTGTTTTGAAGCGCGGCGGGGAGCGAAGCATCCGGCATGTCTTGGTAGCAAAGGGGACGCGCGAAACGCTGCATCGACGCCGAACCCACCGAAGTCGTGCGCGGGTCCGAAGCCGCGGGCCACGGGCCCCCGTGCACCATCGCGTGGCAAACTTCGACGCCGGTCGGGTAGCCGTTGACGATCAAACGCCCCACCTTGCGGCTCAAGACCTTCAGGAGCTCTCCGTGCTCCAGCAGGTCGGCGTCGGTCGCCATGACCGTCGCGGTCAAGTGCCCGTCCAGCGACTGCGCGATCTTGACCAGATCTGCGGCACTCTCCGCGGTCACCGTGACGCTCGCGGGACCGTAGACCTCGTGCTGCAAACGCGGGTTGTTGAGGAAGGTGCCGACGTCAGCTTCGAGCAGCACAGCTGCAGCTGCGGTGCTGACGTGGGCGCCGTCACCTTCAGCCTGCGCACGGACCGTCACGCCTTCGATGCCCGTCACTTCCGCGAGTCCCTGCTGGTAGCCGGCCAAGATCGATGAGTGGACCATCGTCCCAACAGGCATCTTTGCCAACGCGTCGGCCTGCCTGGTCACAAATGCCGACTGCGCATCACCAGCAATGCCGATGGAGATGCCGGGGCACGTGCAAAACTGGCCGGTGTCAAGCACCACCGAGTTCGCCATGCCTGACGCAATCTCGTCGCCGCGTTCGGCCATGGCGCCAGGAAGCACGAACACGGGGTTGGCGGAACCCATCTCAGCGAAAACAGGAATCGGGATGGGTCGCTGCATCGCTCGTTCCATCAGAGCGCGGCCGCCTTTCGGAGAACCCGTAAACGCCACAGCACGGACCACCGGGTGATCCACCAAGAGTCCACCCACCTGATGGCTCTTGCCATGCACGAGAGACACGGTGCCTGGTGGCATGGCGGTCTTAGCAGCGGCATCTGCCATCGCACGACCCGCAAGCTCAGACGTGCCTGGGTGCGCGGGATGACCCTTCACCACCACCGGGCAGCCTGCCGCCAACGCAGACGCGGTGTCGCCGCCTGCCACCGAGAAGGCCAGTGGGAAGTTCGATGCTCCAAACACAACAACCGGACCCAGCGGCACGTTCATGCGGCGGGCGTCGGGCTTAGGCAACGGCTTGCGGTCTGGCATTGCGGTATCGATAACTGCATCGACCCAGCTGCCTTCCCGAAGCATTTCGGCGAACATGCGCAGTTGACCCATGGTGCGCCCGCGCTCGCCAAGCAGGCGCTTCTCCGGCAGACCGGTTTCAGCCATCGCGGTCTGGATGAGTTCGTCGCCCAAACCCTCGAGATTCGCTGCTATGGCGTCGAGGAACGCGGCACGGTCTTGGGGAGTTTTCGACCCGTAGCCTTCCACCGCGAGCTCGGCCGCACGACAAGCTCTGTCAATCTCGGCCGGAGTTGCGTCGCGGTATGCGGTTTCGAGGTCTTCACCCGTGGTCGGGTTCGTGCCGTGGAAGACATCGCGGCCTTCGTTCGATGGTTCGCCGCCGATCCAGTGGCTGCCAGTGAGTGTCATGGTTGTCTTGCTCGGGTAGGTTCGTGAGGTGAGACGCGCGCTCACGGTCGTGCCGTCAGAGCGTCATCGATGATTTTCGTGGCGTGCTCGCGGAGAGCGCCAAACAGCGGTTTGCGCGGCAAGCGCACGTGCTCTTGGCCGCGATCTACTCTGGCCTGCACCAGTTTGATGGCCTGCACAAACTCGCCAATGCAGTCGAGGCGCAGGAGCGGCAGGAACCACGCATAGAGCGCCATCGCTTCTTCGCGCTTGCCAGCCTGCGCCAGTTCGAACACGCGCACGGACTCCGCCGGGAATGCGTTGACCAATCCAGCGACCCAACCTTCGGCGCCGGTCATGCCCGCTTCGAAGGCCATGTCGTCAAGCCCCGCGAACGTCGACAATCGATCTCCCGCCAAGGCACGCACCGCGGTCAACCTGCGCACATCGCCACTAGACTCTTTGACCGCCATCACATTGGGGCAGGCACTGGCCAGCTCCATGATCAACTCCGGCGCGAGATCCGTCCCGTAAGCGATCGGGTTGTTGTAGAGCATGCAGTCCAGGTCGGTGGCCTGCACGATGGCCTGGATGTGGTCGCGAACCTCTTCGATCGGGCCCTTGTGGACCCAAGGCGGCAAGATCATCAATCCGCGGCAGCCACGTTCCGCTGCACCGCGGGCCAGCGCCACGCCGTCACGCGTGCTCAGCGCGGTGATCCCTGCGACCACCGGCGCATCGCCGGCGACCTGAACGCAGGTGGCCAGCACTTCGAGTTTCTCGTCCATCGACAACGTCGAGGCTTCGCCGAGCGAGCCCAACGCCACCGTGCCTTTACAACCCTGCTCGAGCATCCATGGCAGGTGTTCCCGTAAGAACGCGTGGTCGACAGTTTCGCCAGAGGCATCGGTGAACGGGGTCGTGATCGCGGGCAGGACGCCCTGCCAAGACATGGTGGAAGTGCGGCTCATTTGGTGGGCGTCAAATGGGGAAACTGGGTGCGGGATACGGTGAGAAGCGAGGCCCATTCGGACCCGGCTTGCGTGCACCACTGCAGGCGCGCTGGATCCCGAACAGGGGCCGCGAACCATACGGGGTGACCGGCCTTCTTCCACGCCGTGTCCTTCTGCGGTAGTGACGCTGGAATCGACTATTCTCCCGGCCGCTTCGCACCATTCCGAAACCCCTCCGCCGCACCATGCTCCCACTCATCTTTTCCCGACTCGATTCGCGCGCCGCCGCGCTCTTCTTGGGTTTCGCAGTGCTGTGTCCCAAAGTAGCAGCCCAAGACCCTTCCCCTGCCATTCAGGACCGCATTCCAGTCCTCATTGTCAGTGGCGCCAACAACCACGACTGGCCATTCACCTCCAAAGAGCTAGCGCTGCTGCTCGAGGAGTCGGGGCGGTTCGATGTCGACATCACCACCGACCCAGCCAAAGACCTGGCGAACACCGACAAGCTCGCGAAGTACCGTGCGCTGGTGTTGGATTGGAACGGACCGCGCTGGGGCGACGCCGCCGACGAAACGTTCGTGCAGGTGGTGAAGGAAGGCATGGGCGTCGTCGTGATTCACGCCGCGAACAACGCGTTTTCTGGTTTCACGGGCTACGAGACGATTGCTGGGCTGCTTTGGCGTGATGGCGCGGGGCACGGTCGCTTCCATCCGTTCGACGTGCGGTTTGTGGTCACGGACCATCCGGTGACCAAAGGCATGCGTAATCTAATTGCCCATCCCGACGAGCTCTATCACGGCCTGACGAGAGCCAAGGGTGCGGATCTGCAGGTTCTGGCCGTCGCCCATTCCAGCAAGGAATCTGGTGGCACGGGCAAGGAAGAACCGATGGTCGCAGTCCAGCGCGTCGGCAAGGGCCGCGTGTTCCAAACCGTACTCGGCCACGTTTGGAAGGACGTGCGCCCATCCCGTGCATCGATGCGGGATCCACAGTTTCGCCGTCTCGTCGCGCGCGGCACAGAGTGGGCTGCCAGTGGCGCCGTCACTCTCGCACCCAGTCCGACCAACCACCTGTCCAAGGAAGAGCGTGCGCAGGGTTTCGAGCTGCTATTCGACGGCTGGTCGAATGATCACTGGCGCGGCTTCAAGCAGGAGCGCTTTCCAGGCAAGGGTTGGACCGTCATCGACGGGTGCCTCCACCACGCGGCCGGCGGCGGTGGCGGAGACCTGGTGACGAAGGCCAGCTACGCGGACTTCGAGTTCCGGTTCGAATGGGCCGTCGCAAAGGGCGCGAACAGTGGCGTCATGTGGCACGTGACGGAAACCGAAAGCACGCCTTGGCAAACCGGCCCTGAATATCAAGTGCTCGATGACGCGGGACACGACGGTGCGGGTGTGAAGCATCTCGCCGGCTCGCTCTACGACATGGTCGCTGCCGAGGGTGCGGAACCCGCGGCGACGGGTCGGTTCAACCAAGGCCGCATCAAGGTGCACAACGGCCGGGTTGAACACTGGCTCAACGGCCTGAAAGTTGTGGACGTTCCCAGTGAAGGGGACGCCTGGCATGAACTAATCGATGCGTCGAAGTTCGGTGAGATGCCGCGCTTTGGCCGCGCACCGACCGGCATGCTGGCATTGCAGGATCACGGCGATGCGGTTTGGTATCGCAGCCTGCGAGTTCGCCGGCTGGACAATGTCGCCGACAGCACCGCGAGTCAGCCAAGCAGCAAACCCGCAACGAAGCCAGCACGTGAACCCGCAGGAGTTGGCGGGGGCGATTCCGGCGGCGGACGCTGAGCGTTGAGACGAACCGAGTCTAGACCAGACTTCGATTCCGCCCAGCGCGTCGAAGCTCACTTCAATGCCATCGCGAACGGCGATTGGCAGCTGGCGCTTCGCGGCATGCAGGTTGGCACAACCGAGGATTGTGATGCCATAGCCAGACTCGTGGCGGCCAATGCCGCGGCGTCTGCACACGCGCCGATCTCAGACTTTGCGGTCGGCGCGGCGGTCGTGGACGCGCACCAGCGCGTGTTCTTCGGCGCCAACTTTGAGTTTCCTGGGCTGCCGCTGGCGGCCAGCGTCCATGCGGAGCAATCAGCCATCGCGGTGGCAGTTGCCGGGGACGCCGGCCCCATCAAGACACTTGCCGTGACCGCGGTACCCTGTGGCCACTGCCGGCAGTTCCTGTGCGAACTCCAGGGCGCAGCCGATCTTCGCGTGTTGGTTGGCACGCAGGATGCTGCCACTACGTTGGCAACGCTGTATCCAGATCCTTTCACGCCCGCGCACCTCGACAAGGCAGCGCGATTGCTGGCGGTTCTGGAACCCAAGCCACCGGTTGCTTTGGAACCCGGCGACTCAGCGAGCGCAACTCTGGGAGGTCGCGCACGCGCCATGTTGCCAAGAGCGCACGCCAGCTATTCGGATTGCCCAACCGCGGTGGCGCTCCGCGATATTGAGGGCCGCATGGTGAGTGCGCCGAGTATGGAAAGCGTCGCCCACAACCCATCGATGACCGGAATGCAGTCGGCGTGCGCAGTGTTCGCCGCCAGCGGTGGTCGCCTTGCGAACCTCACCGACGCGGTGATGACAGCAGCTCCCCATGCACCCATGGATCACGAAGCCGCGTCTCGCATGCTGCTTCGCGCCGTCAGCGATGTAACGCTGCGACGGGTGGATCCCTGAGCAGCAGCGCCTCTAGCGCTTCGCAAACCTGTCGGTCGCGGCGACCAGTGCGCGGCTGATTCCCAGCTCGTTGGCGGAGTGGCCTGCGTCTTCGATGATGCGAAGATCAGACTCGGGCCACGCGCGATGCAGATCCCAACCGCTCTTCAACGGGCATACTACGTCGTAGCGACCGTGCACGATGACGCCCGGAACCTCGCGGATCTTGTGGACGTCACGCAGCAACTGGCCGTTCACTTCGAAGAACCCACCGTTCACGAAGTAGTGGCACTCGATGCGCGCGAAAGCCTCGGCAAACTCGTCTTCACCGGTCTTTGCGACCATGTCAGGGTTGCGTATGAGGTGCGCAGTGCTGCCTTCCCACACGGACCAAGCCTTGGCCGCCTCAAGGCGCGTGCTGCGATCGTCGCTGGTCAACCGACGGTAGAACGCCGACAGCAAGTCACCGCGCTCAACCTCGGGGATCGGCTCCAAGAACTTCTCAAAGAGATCCGGATACAGCCAGCTGGCTCCCTCTTGGTAAAACCACAGCAGCTCTTCGCGCCGCAGCATGAAGATGCCGCGCAGAACAAGTTCGGTCACCCGGTCGGGATGCATCTGCGCATAGGCGAGCGAAAGCGTGCTGCCCCAAGAACCGCCGAAGACCTGCCATCGATCGATGTCGCGCTCCTGGCGTAGCGTTTCGATGTCTGCCACCAGGTGCCAAGTGGTGTTGTCGATCAAACTGGCGTGCGGCGTGCTCTTGCCGCAACCGCGCTGATCAAACATCACGATGCGGTAGACCTTTGGGTCGAAGAACCGACGCATCTTCCCGTCGGTGCCTCCGCCTGGGCCACCATGCAGCACCACCACGGGCTTACCGTTCGGGTTGCCGCTCTCTTCCCAGTAAAGGGTGTGCACGTCGGAGACGCGCAGCGTGCCGGATTCACGGGCTTCGATGGGCGGATAGAGGCCGTCGCCGCCTCCGTCCTCGCCGCGACTGTCGCTGGGCTTGTTCATACTGATTGCAGTGCAGTGTGGCCTGGGTTCGGCCTATTTGGTCTTTCGCAGGAGCCAAGAGTCGGGATCGACTTTGACCGATCGGTCGGCGCCGACCGTGATCATCTTGGGCCCGTCCGCGGGCATTTCCACGCGCTGGATATCGTCACCGATCTTCACCGGAACGGGCATCGGGAACGGCAAGTCGTTTGCGGTCTTCCACTCAAGCGTCAAGGTGTCACCGTCGCGCTCGTACACGAGTTCCGGTAGCGGCCCCTGCCGCAGATAGACCTCAAAGAACCACTCGAGGTCCTGCCCGGAATGCTTCTCGGCGATCGCGCGGATCTCTTCGGTGTCTGAGAACCGCACTTGGCTGCCATCCGTGACGCTTTCAGTCTTCGGATCGGGATAAGCCCAACGTCGCAGCACCTTGAAGAACACCTCGTCGCTGAGCAGATAGCGCAGCGTGTGCGTGACCCAAGAGCCCTTGTAGTAGACGTCGTTGCCCGTGCTGGAGAAGTAGATGTCCTGGCTCGAATGAATCTCGCGCGGCGCGACCGGCAACGTGTTCTTCAGCGTGCCGCGGTTCATCAACATTTGCGTGCGGTATGCGGCGGGGCCCACGGTCTTCTCGACGTAGAGCGCCTGCATGTAGGTACCGATGCCCTCGTGAATCCACATGTCCTTCCAGTCACGCGCCGTCACGAGGTTCGCCCACCATTCGTGACACATCTCGTGGTGGTGCAGCCAGTCGTAATTGAACTGCTGTTTTCTGAACTTGTTGCCGTAGGCGATAATCGTCTGGTGCTCCATGCCCAAGTGCGGTGTTTCAACCACGCCGTACTTCTCGTTGCGGAACGGGTAAGGGCCGCAGATCTCCTCCATGTGGCGGACGTGATCGAGGAACTCGGGGAACACCTTCTTCGCTTGCTCTTCACTTTCGGGAAGCGCGTAGAAAATGGCCCGCACCTGCTCACCGGTGACGCTCTCGTACTTTCTTTCGATCACGACGTAGGGTCCGATGTTGATTGCGACGCAGTAGTTCGCGATCGGGTTAGCCACGTGCCAATGGAAGGTTTTCCAGTCATCCGAGGCGGTTTCGACGGACTGCAGCGTGCCGTTGGCCGCCACATAGAGATCGCCCGGGACGGTGATCTTCAGGTCCATGGTCTCCGACTTGTCGGAAGGATGGTCCTTGCAGGGCCACCAAACGTCCGCACCCTCACCCTGACACGACGTCGCGATCCACGGCTTGCCGCTTGGCGTCTTCGCCCAGGTGAGTCCGCCTTTCCAGGGCGGGTTGGCAGCGACCAGAGGCTGACCCTCGTACCCCACCGCGACCGTGAAGGTTCCATCCGCAGTGATCTTCTTGCCGCAATCTATGGCGATCACGCC
>CBESZZ010000092.1:0-9804 GCA_965534055.1 uncultured bacterium
GCCACTGCCGAGGATTCCACCTTCCAGGGTGAACCGAGGGAGGCCGGCACCGATGTGCGTCAGTCGCTGACTCCGCGGGTCGTAGACCAGTCTTGCCCAGGCCAGTGGGAATTCCGCGTTCGCGACCGGCGAGTTCGTCCACACACGCCCGTCCCATTCCCACGTGTCCAATTGCGGCGGATCAATGGGTTGGCCGCTATGCATGACCACGCGCCGGCGCAGTCGGTCGTACGCCATGCCTTGGTTCCAACGGGGGCCCGGTCCAACAGCCTGGATGCGGGACCAGTTGGTCCCGTCCCACTCCCAAACGTCTGCATCGACTTGAGTCGGGCCCGAGCGGGTGCCGCCGTAGAGGACGACCCGCTGCCGGTCGACGTCGTAAGCCATCTCGTGCGAGTCTCTCGCCGGCGGTGAGAGTTGCGGAGCGCGCAACGTCCATGACACGCCATCCCAGGTCCACGTGTCGGACTGCGCCGAAGTCCCGCTTCGGCCGCCGAACAGCACCGTCTGCTGGCGCGCCTCGTCGAACACCATCGCCGCGAACACCCGGGGACTGGGTCCGGTGTTGGCACGCTGCATCCATGGCCCACTCGTGCGAGTCCAGGTCGAGTTGTTCTGCAGTCCGTTCGCGTCTTCCCCGCCGAACCAGACCATTTCCCCACGGGCCGCGTCGAACGCCATGGAGCCAAACCGACTATCCGCCGCACTCCCCTGCTGCACAGAGTTCCAACCGCTAGGTCCGTGGTCCCAGGTCTTGAACTCGAGATGCTCGACCAACACCATTGTGTTGCGCGCGCTGTCGAATTCAATCTGCGCGCGTTCCGGTGCCGCGAACGGTCGCTCCGAACGGATCGTCCACGTCCCGTTGGAGAGCTCAAAGACCCTCCTGAATTTGAAGTAGAGCATCCCGCCGCTGACCGAGTCGAAAGCGGATGCCGTCGGGAAGGCCGCTTCGGCGTGTGTGGAGACTTGCGTCCAACTCGTGCCATCGAAGGTGTACGTGGTGGCAATGAGCGCAAGATCGGAGCCGTGGGCCACGGTGACATCACAGACTGGGTCGTACTCGAGCGACTGGATGTACATGCTAGGCGGTGCGGCTGGGTGTTGACGCCATGCAGAACCGTTCCAAAGCCAGGTTTCGATGGGGGCGAAGAGTCCATCCCTCGAGATCAGCACAAGTTCGTTGTTTCGGGTCTGCGCCATGCCACCGTTGGCCTCGTTGGTTGCCGCCGGGCCGGTCGCCACCCGCATCCAGGACGTACCGTTCCATTCCCAGGTGTCCCTAAGACCGTTGCCGAAGACTAGCCCCTCGCCGTGGAGCGTGACCCGCCCGGAGGCTGGGCTGAACGCCATCGTAGTGCTTCCCCGGGGGGAGGGCCCGGTGGTTGCAGCGAGCCGCCAGTCGGCGCCGTTGAACGTCCAGGTTTCCCCGTTGCTCGGATCGAACAGCACGCACTCGCCCCGGATGGGATCGAACGTAAGGGTGGGGTTTGGCACGATTGGTCCACCGCGAGCCACGATTTGGAAGGCGCCGTTGGCGTAGTCCCACATGTAGCCCCGCTGTCGGTCGAACAGAAATGTGCGACCGCGCTGCGTGTCGTGGACCGCGGTTGCTTCCCCGTAGAGTTCGGAGTCTTCCCACTGCGCGAACAAGGTGGTGGGCAGGAGAGAGCAAGCAAGCCACACGCGTGCGGTGAACTTTGCAGATTGGTGGATAGACACTTCGGTGGCGACCGTTGGATAGCCCGCGCGCAGGGATGCGAGTCGCGCGGTGGAGAGAGGGGCGCTAGAACTAGATCGCTCGCGCGCCAGAGTCACCGCCCGGCGCTTAAAGTTGCCGTGTGCGAACTTGTCCGACGGCGAAGGGACGAACACCATGGGGTTCACGCTGAACCGCAGCAGTCAGGCTTCCCAACGCCCGGCGGGGTGTGGCCAGGAGAGCGTGCGGCGACGACACCAGAAAGCCTCAGCGCTGTGGTTCTAAAGCCCGGGTTCATAGCTGCTTGCGTGTGGCGGGTGCCTCCAGGGTCCAAACCACCGCGGCGGCGTGTTCGCCAGTCGTGGTTCCTGCCGCTCGGGGGGCATGAACCTTCTCTCCACGACATTGTTGAAACTGATCTCGACGATGCGGTCGACGGCGTTTGCCGCGGTCGCGTGTTTTGCGAGTTTCACAATTCCAACCGCGGATGCGGCCGGGCAGACGATCACCACGATCCCCAGTGATCACGCGGCGATCGCCGGTTCCACTCGCAGTAACCGTCTCCCGTTCACCAGGGGCGTGGAACGCGCAATGATCCTGCACGAGAATTGGGACCTGATGATTCCCAACGGGCGTGCGATTTCACGGATCGGCTACCGCTTCGAGGAGAACCACACGGAGCAAGCCGCCACAATCGACGTGGAGATCTTTATGGGGCACAGCGACAAGGACGACCTCACCTTGGACTTCACGTTTGCCAACAACTACCTGGGGTCACCGCAGCTGGTTCGCTCGCGCCGCAATTTCACATTGCCCGGATACGGAGTTCGTAGCTTGGGCGACACGCTCTGGTTCGATCTGGATACGCCGTTCGTTTACGACGCCTCGAAGAACCTCATCGTCGAGTTTGTCGTGCATGGCAACAGCGAGAACAACTTGGGCTTCGACTACTACTTGGATCGGGCGACTCAGCTCTCCCCGTACCGCCGGTCGCCAGCAGCCGTCTGTCAGGCTGTCTCCACGGGGATGACACCGCGCATGGTTTCGGCCGGCACGCCAATCGGTCTGAACTGGTCTGTGGCGCTGCGGGACTTCCCTGCGAGCCAGCCCATTGTGACGCTGATCTCGCTGCAGGGTCTCGCGCCCACCGGCACTCCGTTGACCACTCTGTTTCCCGGTGCGCAACCAGGATGCGCGATCTGGGTGCCGATTAACGGCGCGCTCAGTCTGTTCCAACTTGCGGACATTGCCGGTGCCGGGACCGTCAACTTGCAGCTCCCCTTCGACCTTGCGTTGCTGGGGGTACCGATCGCCATGCAGTCCGCGGGGTTTGATCCAGCAACTCCGGGCCGGTGGGTGACGGCGCGGGCAGTCGAGAATTCTGCCGGCATCATTCCTGAGATGCATGTGCTGTACAGCACCGTAGGGCTGTCAGCCACCAGCGGCGCGCGTACGCTGCGCTGGGGCATGGTCACGCAGTTCGATCACAACTAGGTCTCTCTCGTCCATCGCTTGACGCGAAGCTTGCGGAGCCCCCTCTGTGCTGCGCCTAATTCATGCTAGCGGTCGGTTCTGAAGTGGCTCATCGATCGCGGAGGTGTTCACGAAGCAGTGGGAACCGCACCTTCAGAATCTCGAGTCTATCCGTGAACTGTGTCTGTTCACCGGTTGTGGGGTCCGTAGTCGTCAACACGTGTCGCACTTCCGTTTGAATGGCAATGCCGATCGCTGGAACCAGGCCGAGTTGCCACTGGACCTGTTGTGCGCAGTGATACTTCTTGCCCTCGTGCTCAAATTGGACGAGAGGAATGAAATGCAGATAGAGCACGAAGCCGAGCTGAAATGCGTAGAACAGTAGGCAGCCAGCGGCCATCGCTCGTGATTTCAGGGATTGCCACCCCATCACGAAACTGGGAATAAAAAGGGTCAACAGCACGGTTCCGATCAGTGCGAAGAGCCAAACATCTGGAGGATGTGGTCCCAAGATCGCCAGGTACCCCAGATAGATCATTGGCCCGACAAAGAAAGTCGTGCCAGCCAGCAGCGACACCGCCGAGTCAAGTCGTGTGCCGCGCCTGCCGAGCGTCGTGAGTCTGGCGTGCCGCCATCGCCCCCAGCCCCAACCTGCCAAGATTGCCGCGAACAGCAGCCTGCCGGCGGTCCAGCGAAGCAAGATGACTACCGCAGCGAGCAGCGTGAGATAGCCCAACGCAACGGTCATCCACGCGATCGTCGATCGGAACCAGTGTGGGTCTCCTCGGTCGCTCAGTAGCTCGCTGCCGAGATTCTCTCCAGACGGTGTCACCTACCGCAGCTTTTCAAACTCATCACCAGGCGTCCACGTCGGTGCGTCATCCACGTTGGCTGCGCGCAGCAAGCATTCCAATAGCATCCGCGTGTCCTTCACTGCGCCGTGCAGGTTGAACCGCTTGCGGTCGAAGTGGTCGTGGGGCTGGTGGTAGATCGTTGCCGTGTAGGACGCCTTGGCGCGGTTGCGCAGCTTTGGCTGGTCAAGGAAGGCAGAGCCGGCTTTGAAGTAGGCCGAAGGCACGCCGATGCGCGCGAACGAGAAGTGGTCGGAGCGGTAGAAGTAACCCTTGTCCGTGGCGTCGTCGGCTAGCAAGTCACGACCGCGTGACTTCGCAACGATGGCGCACAGATCGGTGAGGCTGCTCTTGCCGTAACCGACCATCTGCAGGTCCTTGGTTTCGCCCCAGATGTTCACGCCGTCGATGTTGAAGTTGGCGACGATCTGCTTCTTGTCGAAGCTTGGATGGCGTGCGTAGTACTGCGAACCCAGCAGGCCCGATTCTTCAGCGGTCACGGCGAGGAACAGCAGCGTGCGACGTGGCTCGCGAGGCAGCAGTCCGCAGCAGCGTGCGATGTTGAGCATCGCGGACGTGCCCGATGCGTTGTCGAGCGCGCCGTTGTAGATGTCGTCGTCGTTGCGGGGGCGGGCGCGGCCCAGGTGGTCAAAGTGCGCGGTGATGCAGACCACTTCGTTCTTGAGCTGCGGGTCGCGGCCGGGCAGCACGCCGAGCACGTTGGCGGACTCCAGCTCGCGCATGGTGTTCTTCAGCTTCATGTTGGCGGTGACGCCCAGTGACACGGGCTGGAACTCGCGGGACTCTGCGCTCTCGCGTAGTGCGTCGAGGTCCTTGCCGCCCAAGCCCGCGATGTTTCGCGCGGCGTCTTCGGAGCACCATGAACGGATGGCCAGCGCTGGCACGCCGTCTTCGAAGGGTAGCCAGAACTGCTCACGGCCTTGTCCGGACTGGATCACCTGGAACGGGTAGCCGGCGGAAGGCGTCGTGTGGATGACGATGCAGCCGATGGCGCCGCGGCGAGCCGCTTCTTCGTACTTGTAGCTCCAACGTCCGTAGTAGAGACGCGTCTTGCCGGCGAACAGGGCGTCGTCGGTGCTCGGGTCGTTGTTCATGACGAGAGCGACCTTGCCCGTCATGTCGAAGTCGCCGTAGTCGTCCCACTGCTGTTCTGGTGCGTGGATGCCGTAGCCGACGAACACGACTTCCGCGTCTTTCCACGCTAGCTCCGCTTCGGGGCGGGCGGCAAACGAGGTGTAGTCGGTGGGGGCTTCGAAGGTTGCCTCGCCGTCGGGTCCCTTCACGGTGAGCGCTTGCACGGTCTCGGCCTTCATCCCGAGTATCGGCACCCGTTGCGTCCATGAGCCGTCTTCGCCGCCGGGCTTCAGACCGAACAGTTCGAACTGCGACTTCAAGTAGAGCTGCGTGAGCGCATCGCCGTTGCTGCCGACACCGCGGCCTTCGAGTAGGTCGTCCGCGAGGAACGCCATGGGGGCTGATAGCGATTCCACGGTGATGCGTTCTTCCACCGAGGCCGCGGGGTTTTGCGCGACGACTGCTGCGGGAGCGGCGAGGCCGCAGACTGCGAGGAGGAGCGGGACTTTCAGGTGTGGCTGGTTCACGTGGATCGCGGGTCGAGGGTGGGTTGAATTGAGGCGGTTGGAGTCGAAGCGGTTGGAATCGACGTTGGTTGAAAGCGCGGACGCGTGATGCGTCACAACAGGTGGCTCATGTCGGTGCCGGGAGAGACTTCGCGTGGCGCATGGCCGCGGCCGAACACACGCGCGCCGGTGGAACCTCGCAGGGTCATCGAGTCGCCTTCGATGTGCAGCATCGCACCTTCGCGTAGGCCGACGACCGATGTGTCGTTCTCTTCGAGGAACTCCTCAAGACGCGTCTCTCGGGTCTCGCCCATGTGCTTGGAGCCTGGGTCAGCGTCGAGGAAGTGCGCGTTGATCTGGAACGGCACGGCGTCGATGGCCTTGAAGGACGGCGGCTGCACAATGGGCATGTCGTTTGTCGTGCGAATCGTCGGGCAAGCGATGTTCGAGCCAGCGCTCGTGCCGACGTAGGGCATGCCCGCCGCGATGCGGGCGCGCAGCGGTTCGAGCGTTTCAGTGCGGTAAAGCTCCCTCAGCAATCGGAATGTGTTGCCGCCGCCGGTGAAAACTGCGTCCGCGCCATTCACAGCCTCCCGTGGATTCGAGGCGGCGTGGAGCGACTCCACCTCGATGCCGAAGTCGCGGTAGCGCTTTGCCGCCTGGGCCGCGTAGCCGTCGCGGTCGTGGAGCGCGAAAGGCACAAACAACACGCGTCGAATGCCTGTGAGGAAAGCTGTGAGCTGTTCTTCACAATGTTGGAGATAGCCGCTGCCGTGCAGCGTGGAGTTACTGATGAGAAGGAGCCGGCGCATGCCAGGACGATAGCCGACGCGCTGGCGTGCTCCACCGGTGGAGCGAGACTTGATTGTGCGAAGCTCTCGGTTCGCTTCGGGAGGGCGAAAATCGACGGTGAATGTGCCGTTGTGTCCCTGCGCTTCTCCGGGAAATCGCTGGGATCTTCCCTACAGTCCACCTCGCCCATGCACGTCCTCTTCGCCTACGCCACCCCGCTCGAAGGAGCTGATTTCGCACGCCGTCTGCGCGCAGACCGTGATCTTGTCGAAGCGGGACTTGTGCCCGTGCAACTAGGCATGGGCAAGGCCGCAGCTGCTGCGCGACTCGCAGCGCTGCTGGCAACCTCACCATCCGCAAGTGCGACGGTCGGCGGTGCGCAGCTCGAGGGCTTGCCGCTGGTGCGACCACCTGGTCGCGTCGACGCGGTCGTGTTGTTCGGTGCGTGCGGGGCCTTCCCCGTGGAGCATCGAGTCGAAGCTCCAGCGCTGCAGGTCGGCGACGTGTGCCTCGTCGCCGAGGACCGCATGGCGGACGAAGGGGTCGCGGTCGATGGTGAGTTCTTGGACTTCGCCCAGCCGGAGCGAAGTGTTGCGCAGGGATCGTTGCCCGATGGCGTGTCTGTAGACGGCGGTCCGTTCAGTGCATCCGCAGAGCTTTGCGCGCGGGCATCCGGGCTACTCGGTGGCGTTCCCGCGGTGTCGGGCGCAACCGTCAGCTCCTGTTCCGGAACCGATGCGGCATCGGCGGCCGTGGCCGAGCGCACCGGAGCCTGCGTGGAGTCCATGGAAGGTGCGGCGGTCGCGATGGTGTGCGCGTGGTTTGGCGTGCCTTGGCTGCAGGTGCGTGCCGTCGGCAACCTCACCGGGAACCGAGCGCGCGCTCCCTTCGCCATGCCTCGCGCGGTGGAGGCGGCCAGTGAAGCTGCGTTCTCATTGGCACAAGCGTTCGCTGAGGGCGACCTTCACGACGCGCTCAAATCTGAACTGCGCGGAGAATGCGATGCGCGATGAGCAGGCGGTGCAGTTTGGGCACTCGCCGTGTCCCAACGATACGTTTGCGTTTCATGCGTTGCTGCACGGGCCGACGACTCCCAATGGTCTGCGGTTCGAATCCGTGCTGGAAGACATCGAAGCGCTGAATCTGCGGGCGCTCAGCGATGACTCTTCCGACAGGCTACCGCTGACCAAGCTCAGCGTGCCCGCCCTCGCGCGGAGCCTTGATCGGTATCAGCTGCTCGATGCAGGAGCAGCGCTTGGTCGCGGCGTCGGGCCTCTGGTGTTGCGGCGACCGGGAGGTGCGGCGTCGCTTGCAGAACTTCGCAATGCGCGCGTCGCGATTCCTGGAGTGCACACAACCGCGCATCTCTTGCTGCGGATTTTCGGGCCTCAGGACCTCGAGATTGTGGTCATGCGATTCGAACAAATCATGCCGGCACTGGTGTCCGGGCATGTCGACGCCGGTTTGGTGATTCACGAAAGCCGCTTCACGTATCCAGACCATGGGTTGGAGTGCGTGGCGGACCTGGGCGAAGTCTGGGAGCGAGAGACCGCCCTGCCCCTGCCGCTGGGCGTCATCGCAGCCGAGCGCAGTCTTGGTGCATCCCGCATTCGTGCCATCGAACAGGGGCTCAAAGCCAGCGTGCAGCACGCGCATCTGCATCCTGAAGCGTCCAAAGACTTTGTGCGCGAACACGCCCAAGAGATGGATGCAGATGTGTGTGCGCAGCACATCAAGCTCTACGTGAATGACTTCAGCGCGTCGCTCGGCGCGGTTGGATCTTCCGCGATCGACGAGATGGTTTGCCGTGGTCGCGACGCGGGATTCCTCCCGCAGGGGCCAGCAGTCTTCGGCGACTCGAACTCCAGCAATCCCGTCTCCAACAGCCCTAGGCCGTCATGATTCTTTGGTGGTTCTTCGGAATGCAGCTGGCCGCGCTGTTGGTTGTGCTGCTGCTCGTGCGCTTGGGCATGTGGATCTTTCGGCGGCAGCCGGTTCGATTCTGGCGACGCTCCGCGTACGTGCTTCTCGTGGCGATTCCTATTGTTGTGCTGCTGACGACGCCGGCGATTCTTGGCTACCTTGGCACGTCGATGGTGCAGACCCGGGGTGACGAGCGAAAGTATGCCGGTCCGCGTCTCGCTCCGGACGGCACCTGGCAGCTACAGGACCGCGCCAGTTTGAAGCTTGAGCCGACGGATCCCCAGCCTGGCGAAGTGCGTATCGAAGCCACGGAGTTGGTGGTGGAGCAGGGCACGCTGCGCGCGTTCCACGTGCCGCCCACAGGAGACGCGCGCTTCACGGCGGTGATGGTGCACGGGCTGTTCCGTGGCGCACTGGAGCTGGAGATCGTCGGCGACATGTTTCGGCGCTTGGGTGGCGACGTTTGGCTGGTGGAGATGCGCAACCACGGCCGCAGCTACCGCGCGCCGGCCACGTTCGGATTCGAAGAGTCGCGGGACATCGTCGATGCCGTGAGCCTCATCCGAGCCAAGCCTGAGCAGCAAGACCGTCCCCTGGTGATGTTCGGTGTGAGCCTCGGCACGGCGGCTGTCGCCCTTGCAGCAGCGCAGATCGACGACCTGAGCGGGATCGTGCTCGATGCGCCCATGGATGACCTGCGCGCAACCGCCAACCGCATGTTGAGCGGACGCACGCCGCGGTCGAGGTTGGGTTTTCCCGGTTGGTACATCCCACTGCTGACGCGATCGATCGAGTTCTGGTCGGGCTTCTCCATGGACGACGTGCGTCCCATCGAGTCTTTGGCCGCATTGCCTGCTGACCTGCCGGTGCTGCTCGTCGGTGGGAGTCTCGACAACCGCATGCCGCCGGACGTGGTGCGCGCGATTGCCAACCGGTTGCCGATGCCCGCTGCCTTGGTTGATGTTTGGATCGCCCCGGGTGCCGACCACGGCAAGGTTTGGAACGTTGATCCAGACGGCTACACGGCGCGCCTCGACGCTTTGATCCAGCGGGTCATGGCGCGAGGCGGGAAGTAGCTGGGCAAGCTCGCGGCGGCGGGCTGATCGCTTACGTGAGCGCCGTCAGCTCAAGCGAGCGCAGCACGTCCTGCAGCGAGTCCGGTAAAGGCGCTTCCAACCGCAGGGTTTCTTCGGTCACCGGATGCGCGATTTCCATCGTCGCCGCGTGCAGGAACATCCGCTCGAGCCCGACTGCTTCGCGCAGCTCGTCGTTGGCTTCTGCGCTGCCGTGGTAGGGATCGCCGGCGATGGCGTGGCTAGCGTCGGCGAGGTGTCGACGGATCTGCTGGTAGCGCCCGGTGCACAGTTTCAACGTGCAGTGGGTCACGTGCTGAGCGCCTGCCTGACCTGACTCGAGCGGGGTGGCTTCCGTGCGCGCGGGGCGCAAGTTGCCGCGTCGATTCGTG
>CBESZZ010000093.1:0-9726 GCA_965534055.1 uncultured bacterium
CCGATGAAGACCAAGATCTGCTCTTGGCATCCATGCTGCGGCATCTTGAGACTCTGACAATCGAAGTGGAGGGCCCTCGCGGCCGCTCCATCGATGCAGAAGACTGGCGGCGCAAGAAGATCGAACTTCTCAGTGAGTGGTCGCCAATCTTCGCGGATCGTGTCCCACAGGCCTTGCCACTGCCAAACTTGCCGCCGAACACGTCAGGGAACGTGCGTGCGGTGCTTCGAGCTGTGAGCTCGCGCGCGACCCAGAAGAGCAAGGTGTCCCGTGGTGTCGAGGTCTGGCACGAGTCGGCCATGCAGCCGTCCGAGCGTTCGGGTGGCTCGTTGCCCGCCATGGCGTCGCCCATTTCGAACCCCGTTCCGCAGGCCGCGGCGCCCAGTGGACCGAACTTCTTCAACCTCGTCGACAGTCCCAACGAGACTCCGACGCACGACGGTGCCAAAAAGCCGGGCTCACTCGTGGGATTCGCGGAGCCTCGAGCGATCCAGGATCCTCGCTTGCGCTCCATGTTCGTCACGGATCTGCGGGCCTACGAGGCTGCTCTTGTCGCGGAAAATTTCCGGATGGCGATCGTGCATTTGGCGAGTCTGCTCGAAGGCGCAGCCGCGGACCATTCCCTGCGCAACCGCGAGGCATTGAGCCTTCCCGAATCGCCGGAGCTGTGGAACCTGCAAAACGTGATCGAGGGAGCGATGGTCAACGACCTCCGCGCCACGGACACCGCGACGCTGCATCGGCTCTTCTCGTCGCGCGAGCTGCTCCGCCCGTTGATTCAGATGCTTGCACCCATCGTGGTCAGCGAGGCGAGTCTGCGTCAATACTCAGACTTTGCCGTCCGTGCGCTCCAGGTCATGGAGCTGTGCACGCCCGTGTCTGGCCGGGGCGCGGAGTTGGCTCATCCGGCGCCAGGAGCCGAATCGGCCGCATCGGATTCCGGTGCGCGGTTCGGCATCCCACGAGTCTGATTCGACCGCTCCAGCCTGGGAGCCAAGCCCCACTAGATTTTCGGCCCGGGTCCCGGCAGTGTTTGGGGGATGGAGTCCTCCCCCGCACTCTCCCCCGCCAGTCTTTCGGCAGCGATCGAAGCGCTGTTGCTCGGCAGTCCTATGTCGCGATCGCGCCGCTTGCTCGGCGTCGAGTATGAACGGCTGGTCCTGCACCGAGAGACCCGTGAAAGCGCACCTCTGCAGTTCTGCTGCGACCTGTTTGCGCAGCTCGTCGAGGATCTCGGTGCGACCCCGGGCTACGACGGTGGTGTGCTCAACAAGATGGCGGGCGGCGACTTTGGCATGTCCATGGAGCCTGGCGGGCAGCTCGAAGTTGCCACGGCGCCGCGGCGCAGCATGCAGGAGCTGGATGCCATCCTTCGGCATGTGACCGCGGCGATTGATGCGCGTCTGGCTTCGACGCCGTACGAGCTGGTCTGTTTGGGTCACGCACCGGTGACCAAGGTCGACTCGATCGAGATCCTGCCGCGACCGCGCTATCTCTTGATGAACGAACGCATGCCTGAGCGTGGCGCGCTGTCGCGCAACATGATGCGGGCAACTGCGGGGTTCCAGCTCGCGTATGACGTGACGAGTCGCGACGACGCAGGTCGCAAGCTGGCATTGCTCTACCGACTCTCGCCCATCCTGGTTGCGCTGACCGCAAACTCACGGCAGATCGAAGGTAAGGACTCGGGCTACGAGAGCTTCCGCCACATCGTCTGGTGGGACACCGACCGGGATCGCTCGGGCGTGCCGGATGGCTGTCTGCATGCTGAGACCGCCTTGAGTGGGTATGCCGCGTATGCCAAGCGTGCGACGACTTTGTTCCTGCGGCGAGACGGTGAGATTGTTCCGGCACCGGACAAGCCATTCGAAGCGCTCGTGGCGGAAGGGTTGGTCAACCTGGAAGACCTCGACCTGCATCTCTCGTCACTCTTCCCATTCATTCGGTTGCGCAACTACCTCGAGGTGCGCTGTTTCGACTGTGTCGAGTGGCCGTTGGCGCGCAGCATTCTCGCGTTGCTGTCGGGGGTGCTCTATTGCGGGGCGGCAACCGCCCAGGCCGAGTCGTTTTCTGCCGTGCTTGTGCGAGAAGATTCTGCGGCGCTTCGCGCGTTGCACGTCGACGCGGCACGGAATGCGCTAGACGGGCGCGTCGGCGAGAAGACTTTCCGAGAACTCGCCCTTGAGCTCACGGCAATCGCTGCAGGTCGTTTAGGAGACGTGGATTGCAACTGGGCGACGCCGGGTGATCTCGACGCCCTGCGCGCGCATTTGAAATCCTGACCGAATGGACCGGAAACTCGTGCAGTAATTGCACGACGATCCACCTCACTTTAGTTGAAAAAAACTTGCACCATCCTTTGGTGGTGCTCATCGAATGTGACGCCGGGCACTTTCCTCTTAGGAGTTCGTGACTAGACTCGCGGGCATGCCAAGAGGAAGACCTAAAGAGTTTGATCCGAACGTCGCGCTCGCTTCGGCAGTCGACGTATTTTGGTCGAAGGGGTTCGTCGGCAGTAGCCTGCCAGACTTAGTTTCGACGATGGGGATCGGACGGCAGAGTCTCTATGACACGTATGGAGACAAGAAGTCGCTCTTCTGCCGCGCGCTGAATGACTACACGGAATCGATCCTTGGTCATTTCGATGCGCAAATCAGCGGTGCGGAATCACCGCTCGCCGGGATTCAACACGTAGTCGACGGCTGGGATGCGTCGCAGGGTGGGGGAGACGAGCGCGGTTGCATGGCGTGCAACACGCTTGCGGCGATGGGCGGCGAAGACGAGGCGATCACGCCCCTGCTTTCGGAGCACATGAGCAAGGTCGAAACCTTGTTTCACGACGCGTTGTCTGCCGCCAAGGAGAAGGGTGAGCTCGCGCAAGACGTTGAGCCCCGAAAGCTCTCGCGCACGATTCTCACTCTCGCCATCGGCGTTGCCGTGCTGAACAGACTGCCCGGCACCAACGGTCGCGTCGAGGACATCGTCGAAGTGGCCCAAGGGTTGCTCGGCAAAGAAAGCCGCGACGACAGCAACGGCCAAGTTTCCGTCGAAGTGTGAGCGGACGGCGCGCGCCCGCGAGCCGCGCCGCCAGTTGTCGCTCGATCAGCGCTTGAACGCTTCGAAGTCCGTGGCGGGATCGTTGCGGCGGGGTGCTTCAAAACTCAGCGCCCGTGACTTCTCCTCGCATGCGCTTAGGACGCGGGCGAAGTTCTCACCGAGGACTTTGCGGATCGCGATCTCGTCGTAGCCCGCATGCATCAGCCAATAGCTAATGCGGGGGAGATAAGAGACGTCATCTACTCCGGTCGGAACACACGGGACGCCGTCGTAGTCGCTGCCCAAGCCGATGCAGTCGATGCCGGCAATCTTGATGATGTGGAAGATGTGGGCCATCAGGATGTCGATGCCCGGTGGCGCAGGAGCGGGGTAGCGGACGCGGAGCTTCTCTAGCGCTTCTTTGAGTTCGTCGGAATCCGCTTCGAGTCCCTTGCGCGCCGCAGCTTCCAGGCGCCTGCGGTTGTCCCGCGCGACTTGACCCAGCTTGTCGTATTCCTCGGACAAGAACCCGCAGTTGAAATTGACCATGACCACTCCGCGGTTGGCCTTGATCGCGAGCAGCATGTCGTCCGTGACGTTGCGCGGGTGGCCGGCAAGTGCGCGTGCCGAGCTGTGTGAACAGATGACGGGTGCGCGCGTCACAGCCAGGACATCGAAGAACGTCGAGTCTGAGACGTGGCTCACGTCGACCAACATGCCGATGCGGTTCATCTCTTCGACAACCTTGACGCCCAACATGTTCAATCCGTTCCAGAGTGGTGGAGTCTCTCCGGAGCTGTCCGCGAAGTGGTTGTGGTTGGAGTGGGTGAGTGTCATGTAGCGGACACCCAGTCGATGGAAGAGTCGCAGCAGCCCAAGGTCGCCTTCGATGGCGTGGCCACCTTCGATGCCCATCATCGCTGCGTGGATCCCCTGCCGATGGGCGCGGCGAAGGCCGGCCACGTCGTGCACGAACGTCATGCGGTCTGGGTTCGCTGCAACCGTGCGAAACAGCCCGTCGATCATGTCCAGCGCGCGGCGTGAACTGCCGTTGGGGCTGGGGTCGCTGGCTTGCTCATTCGCCCCTGCGCCACCGCCGAACATGGAACGCTCGTCACCGAAGTACTTTGAGCTCACGTAGATCGCGTAGACCTGCGCATCGAGTCCGCCGCGCGCGATGCGCGGCAGATCCATGTGCCCGTCTTTGGCTTCCGGGCCCATGTCGAAGTCTTCATCGAGGATCCGACTGGTCGTGTCGGAATGCGTGTCGAGCACGAGCGCCTCGTGATGTACGCGCCACGCCTTCGCCCACAGTTCAGGGTCGTAGCCCTCGGGGCACGTGTCCGCCACGGGCGGGACGGGGGTGCCGCCTTCCTGTTTCCCGAACGCGGAGACAGGATCGAGAGTGCCTGGCTCCTGGGCGCGCGTCGTTGGATCGCTCGACGCGATCGTCGCGACGCTCAGGGACAGCAAAATGGGGAGGGTCGCCGTGCGGCAGCGGTTGGACGTCATGCGCGGCAGTGTCGCGCATGGCTCCGGCTGACGCGAGGGGGCGTCGCTTCGGGGGTGCGTGATCCGCCCGGGAATCCCATGGTTCCCGCATCCGGCGGAGCTAACGTGCCCCGTTCGACGTTCGCCCCTACGCCCATCCCGACGATCTTCCAGTCCGGTCGGGCAACTTCCAGTCACCAGCCAAGATCCATCGTGCGACTGTTCGCCATCAGTGACCTGCATCTCAGCCTCGGCACCGACAAGCCGATGGACATCTTTGGACCCCAGTGGGTGGGCCATGAGGGGAAGATGCGCGAAGCGTGGGACAGCATGGTCGGCGCGGACGATGAAGTGCTTGTCGGCGGCGACATTTCCTGGGGGCTCAATCTGGAGCAAGCGCTTCCTGACCTTGAATGGCTTGGCGAGCGCCCCGGCAAGAAAGTGCTCATCAAAGGCAATCACTGCACGTGGTGGACTTCGCGAACGAAGGTTGAGCGCGTGCTCCATCCATCCATCACGCTGCTGCAGAACGACGCGGTGCAGTTGCAAGACGGCACGGTGGTGGTCGGCGCACGATTGTGGGATCCACCCGGCGCTCCTTGGGCTGATGCGAAGGCGGAGAAGGTGTTTCGGCGCGAGCTTGAGCGTCTGAAACTTTCGATCGCCGCGGGCAAGAAGCTCGGCGGTTGCGTACCAGACGGCGAGCGCACCATCGCGCTGGTGCACTACCCGCCACGCTATTCGGACGGTCGTGTAACGGATGCGGTGGCGCTGCTTGAGGGTGCACACGTGGAGCGCTGCATCTACGGCCATCTTCACGGCGAAGAAGGTCACTCCCATGGCTTCCAGGGCGAAGCCGGCGGCATCCAGTACCTGCTGACCTCCGTCGATGCAATTGACTTCAAGCCGGTGGTAATCCCCGCGCGCTGAGGCCAAAAAAAGAGGATCCGCGCCTCGCCAGAGCCGCGGATCCTCAAGGTCGACCGGTCGCCGCTGCGGGGGCGTGCAACGGTTGCGGCCTACCCAGCCTTCAATTCGTATCGATTGCTATCGCGTTAGCAGGACGGTCGTGGGGTTCGACACGCGCCAGTGCGGACCAGGAGTCCCTTCAAGGATCTGGCTGTGCAGGAGTTGGCCAGCGAGGCTTGGCACGCGCGGTGCCTGCAGGTTGAAGGAGCCTTCTCCCTGTTGGTTGAGCGACAGGGCCTGGAACACCATCGTGTCGGTGCCCAGGTCGATGCGCGGCAGACCGTTCAGTTGCAGCGGACCGCGGTTGCTCGACAGCAACACAAACGCGGACGCGTGCGGCAGGCCACGAATCGTTCCGAGTGCTTGACCACCCAGCGCGACGTGCGCGGGCGTGAGTAGATACTCGGGCGTGTTCGGCAGCAGGCTGCCGCCCGTGTAGACCCGAAGGTCATCGATGTTCCAACCGCCGAGTTGCACTGAGCCGTCGGTCTTCAGGCGGAATTCGATCCGAACGTTCGCATTGTTGTCCGCCATCGGGAGGCGGTAAGTCACCAGGCGCCAACCCGTATCAACCGTGTTGCTGTTGAAGTCGTTGCGGTAGACGAGCTGACCGTTGACGAGCAGGTCGGCTTGGTCCCAACGGCTGCGCTCCACAGTGGGCCAGCGTCGGAACTGCACGTAGACGTTGGATCGTCCAGAGCAGTTGATATTGGGGCTGCGCAGCCAGTTCTCGACGTTGCTCGCGTAGGCGCCGTTCCAGCCTGGCGCACCAATGTCGTTGCTCCACGCGTTGCTGCCGCTGTAGGCCGTGGATGGATCCTGCCAGCCTGAACCACTCTTGCCGCGCGGACGACCGCGCTGCCAGTCGTTTTGACGAGAAACCCAACCGTTGGTCCAGCCCGCCGTGCCGCTCTCGAAGTTGCTGAAGTAGATGTCGCCGCTCGGAGCGTTGACGTTGTAGCTGAAGGCCCCGCTGCCGGGTGCGCGCAGCGTTGAGCCACCGCTGAGGTTGGCGGTCAGATAGTAGGTGACCGTTGCACCTGCCGCCGCGCCGGGGATCAGCGCGGTGTAGGTAGAGCCACTTCCGCTCATCGCGGTGCTCGAGGTTCCCGAGCCCAGGTTGTAGAAGAGCCTGGCCGAGCTAACGGAGCCGGAGTTCACCGTGATCGACGCCGTCACGGTGCGAGACGAATTGGGCAGATTGGTGTCGCCCAGCGGCGTGTGCTGGATGGAACCCGATTGCGACTGCTGTTGTGGGAACGGCAGGTTTCGCCCCTGAGCGGCGGTCGAGAGGCTCGCGTAGTTCGGCGTGCCGTTGTTTAGGTTGCCGTCGTTGTCGTCGAGGATGAACACTTCGCGGACGGCGTCCGGTTGGTTCGTTGCGTCGGCAACAATCGAAGCCACAACAATGGCTTCGGCGCGAGCCCGGCCGGCGCTGGTGCCCAGCGCGCTCGCCAGGTTGTTGCGCACGTCCCAAGCAAAGCCCATCCAGGTTTGACCCTGGGTGTGCACACCACCACCTGCAGGATAGGTCCGGGTGTTGCGCGCATCGCGGATGATGCCGCCACTCGTGGTGAAGTCGAGACCGACGATCGGGTCGTTGAGTCGATAGTTGGAGAGGACGTCGCCCCAGCCTTCGGATAGTCCGTCGGTTTGCGAGATGCCACCGAACGCTGCATCGGCGCCATGACCCCACTCGTGGTAAATGACCGAGCTGTAGCCGGTCATGTTGCAGCCGCCACCTGCGCGGTAGAAGTTGATCCGGTTGCCGGAGTAGAAAGCGTTGCACGACGAGTTGATGTTCACGATCGCCGACATGTTCGACAGCGTGTTCATCTGCGACGTGTTGCCTACGAGACCGCGTAGCCAACGGTTCACGTCATCCATGTGCCAGTAGACGGTCGGCTCGACCCAGTCGAGGTTCGACGAGTTGCTGGCCAGCAACTGAATGGTGATGGGGGTTCCCGCGGTCGCTGTGACGCTTCGCGTGACCGCTGTGCTGCTGGAATCGCTGATCCCGCCGCTGGCGTGGCGGCTGCGGTTTGAACCGAACGTCACGGTCAACGTGCGCGTTCCGGTGCCGCTGAATGGGATCGTGAAGTTGCCGTTGTTGTCCGTGTACGCCGATCCGACGTTCGAACTCACCAAGATGTTTGGCAGCGTCTGGTTGGTCAGACCGCTGTTGGGTGATGTCTCACGGTTGAGCCAAGCGCGCACGTTGCCGCTGAACGCTGCCATGGACGCGACGGCGGGAATCGGCAGCGCTTCGATCTTGAAGCTGCCTGAGGTTGGCGCGTTGCTTGTGCGCAGCGCGGCCGCAGCGCCGAGACGCGAGAGTGCGGGGTTTCCCGCGGCGTCGTGGCCCGAGGCTTCTCCGACCACATGGGTGTGGCCGAACGAGCAGGTGTAGACCTCATCGACCCACTGCAGCACGCGGCCGGAACGGGCGTCTACGTAGGCCTTGCCGACGATGGGGTTGGTTGCGGATCGGTTGTCGATCTGCACCTGCCACGCCAACACGGGGGTTGTGATCGTGGTGGCTTCCGCGTCGGCCCAAATCACGAGCTCGGGGCGGTCCGGCTTCATGCCGCCTGGACGGTTGCCGACCAAGGCGGCTCCGGACTGCGTATTGAGATGCTGAAGCGCCAGCGGAATCGCGGCTTCGACTCGCACGCGTGGCGTGATGTCGAAGTCTGCGGCGATGGGTACTGCGCGCGAACCGAACATGGACACGACGCCCACACGATGCAGGCGCACGTCGGCGCGGCCGCTAATCACAGAGTGGCCGCGGAACTTCTGTTCGTAGACAAAAACGAACGTCTCGCCAGCGCGGGTCGCGATCTCTTCTGAGAACGTCGAAGCCTCGGTTCCTAGCAGTTCGCGCTGGTCTTCGAGGAGTCCAGCCGCAAGCAGTCTGGCTGCCTGCAGGTTATTTACCGCGCCGGGCGCGACGCGTAGACCGGCACCGAAAACGGCGCGTGGCGTGTTGGTCGCCTTGTTCCATTCGACCTGCCACGCGGCAGCGCCGCCGTGGTTGGTGACGAAGGCATCCCACGCTTCACTGCGAGGGTCTCGGGGGTCGTTCTGCGCGAACGCCGAAGCGCACAGCAGAACAGAAGTGGCGCTTAGGGCGCCAAGGGGGGACAGAGCATTCATGGGGGCAAACGAGCTCCGGCCCAAGTCGGTGGGTGACGTGTTGATCGATCCCGTCCTAAGGACGGGGCCGCACTGCCTCCGTTCGTCTCGGGCACATCAGGCGCCGGGCTGGTGGAGGCTGCCTGAGCATGAGCTCCGACGAGAGCTGTAGGTCCTGCTTGCCGCTTGGTGTCGCGCGGCGTGCCGCGCAATTCTTGCGGCAGGCTGCGACGTGTTGCTTCGCTTGGCTCTGACTCAACCTTCCTCCGGGTGACCGGCAGAAAGCGCAGCGGTGATGCACGGGCATCGCCTCGGTGTGGAATCGAACGAGCGCTTCAGCGCAGCGACGCAGGGCATCGAGGACCGGTTCACGCCCAACCCACGGTGACCACGGGCAAGCCGTGGCGGGTCAGGCAACATTGGTGGGCGGGTCTGGAGTGTCTTGCGCCGCGCGCGGGAAGTGGACGGGGGAATCCTGGTTCCGTGCGCGAACGCCGCAACCCTGAGGTTCTGGAACCCCGCTGTCAATGGACAGAAATGGGGCGGTTCGTGGTTCTGCAGATCCACCCGGGCGCTTCGCCGCAGGTTCTTGGAGGAGCGACCATTCGGTCAAGCGCTGGTCAACGCTCGCCAGCGGGTCCATCTCGCCCCTACCATCCGGCGTTCCTCGCGCCCTCCTGTTGGCGTCCAAGCCGCGTCACGAGCCGTTCCACCATGCACACAAACATGCACTTGAGCCGATCACGTTTCGCCCCGTTCCGCCGTCGCCTGGAAGCGCAGACCGAATCTGCTGAGCAAGGCGCGTCGCGTGCCGGCGCAGCATCGCGCGCCACCGTCGCATTTGCCGCACTTGCAGTAGGGCTCTGCGGTTCGCTTCCGGCACAGGGTGAAGTGGGTGCCTCCGTGGTCGAGGCTTCGGCCAGTGCGGAACCGGTCTTCGACTATCCGTGGCGATTGAAGGACTACGACAACGGGTTGCGCGTTGTGACGGTGCCCACCGGCCAGCCGGGAGTCGTGTGCACCTACATCGTCGTGTCGGTGGGTTCGCGCAACGAGACGGAGAAAGGCAAGTCAGGGTTCGCGCATTTCTTCGAG
>CBESZZ010000094.1:0-9592 GCA_965534055.1 uncultured bacterium
GTTGAGATCAGCCATGGCAGCCGCGTCGCGCGCGTGTGTTGTCCTCGGTGTTGATTTCACGGTGGGCGGCCACCAAACCAGGTGCCAAGCGCCGCGTGGGCTTAGATCAGGGGGTTGATCCGTCCCGCGTCAATCAACGGATCAAGCCCGTCGTGGTGCAGTGCCCCGCGGCGGATTCTGCCCCGACGTTGCCGTTCTCGGGGGGCCACGTCCTGCATCGAGCGAATGGTGGGGGCCAGCAACATGCAGATGGACTCCACCCTAGGGAGCCGCACGCAAAAGAGCCGCGCACCTCGGGTGAGGAACGCGGCTCTTTTGCGTGCTTGCCGCCGCTGCGGCAAGACGGGGAGAGGATCTACTTCTTGGTTTCTTTGGCGCCTAGGCCGCCGCCAAAGTTGATCTCCTCGAAGCCCGAGTTGTAGACGACGTCCACGACGCCCGCGACGTCGTTGTAGACGACCGCAACGCCGGGCTCGACGACCACTGCTTGTGGCTTGAGAACGCTGGTGACCTTGTCGGGTTGCCAGGTGCTCTTGTCGTCGTAGATGCGCTTGAGTTCTCGGCTGAGGTCCTTCAGCGACTTGATGTTGCTGATTGGACAGATGTGATAAACGATGTCGTGGCCCGTCAGGTAGTAGGGCTTCCGCTTTCCGTCCTCGTCAGCGACTTTCCCTTCCTTGTTCCTTGGAACCTGGTTGCCGAACGTCTTGCACTCGATTTTCAACGAGAGCTGTTCGACGGGCTCCTCTTCGTTCGATTGGCTGCCCTTGTCCTTCGGAAGGTAGGCAGGCAGCTTCGCCTCGAGGATTTTGAAGTCGATGCAGAGGAAGAAAATGATGAGCAGGAAGACGACGTCGATCATCGGCGTCATGTCCATGCTGGCCTCTTCCTGGGCCATTTCTTTGAGATCAGCCATGGCAATTAGTTCGCGGTGCGCTTCGCGAGCATTTTCTCCTCTTTGTCGATTTCACTAAGGGCGAGCTCGAGCTTCCAAAAGGCCACGTCGGGCTGACTGCACTGTTTCATCAGTTCGCCCACGTAGTGCCACTCGGTCCATTTGTCGGCGCGGATCAGGATTGGATCGTTGACGATCTTCACCATCTTGCCGCCGATGTTCTCGGTGGTGATGTCCTTCGCGATCCTCTGCCTGAAGTAGAGCAGCAGCTCTTTCAGGCCGGAGTAATCCGTGCCGTTCACTGCCGGGCTGTACCACTCCTTGCCGCGGAAGATCACTCTGCCGTCCTGCATGATGTTGACGACCGGGCGGTTCTCGGGGGGATTCTTGTCCGGCTCCTGTTCCTTCGCTTTTGGCAGGATCAGGTCCTCGAGGTCTTGTTGGCTCAGATCGATGACCAACACGAAGAAGATCATCAGCAAGAACACGCAGTCGATCATGGGCGTCATGTCCATGTCGGCTGTCTCGCGGACTGCTTTACTTGCTTTCATCGGTGCTCCTGGCGTAGGGCCTGGTTCATGCGGTGATCCGTCCCAAGTTCAACCAACGGGCATAGGCCGTGGCGGTGCAGTGCACCGCGCGGGTTTTTGCCGATGGTTGGGTTTGGGAAAGTCTCCACGGGGTCCTACCGGGTAACCGGTGCGCCGCGGAAGCGTTCGAACATGTCTTCCGCCATCGCGTTGACCTCGATGGAGGACTTCACGACGCGGTTCCTGAAGACGAAGAAGAACGCCGACACCGGGATGGCCACGATCAGACCAAGAATGGTCGTCGTAAGCGCGAGCTTAATACCACCCGCGAGGTCAGCCGGGCTCACCGAGCCACCGGCTGCAGCAATGTCACCGAAGGTGACGAACATGCCGGTCACCGTTCCGAGCAGGCCCATCATCGGCGCCGTAGCGGCGATCAGCGAGAGCCAACCGATCTTCTGGAAGAGCCGCACCGACTCTTCTTCTTCCTGCTCCCGCACCGCGGCGCGGATCGTTTCGAAGGGGTGGCCCAGCTTGTTGAGGCCAGCGGAGACGACGTTCGTCAGGTAGTTGCGCTCTTGATCGCAGAGGTCCAGTGCTTCCTGGTAGTTCTCTTCCTCGAACAGTGCTTCGAGCTCATCGACGATGTCGGGCGGCGCCATCTTCTCGCGCTTGATCGACATGAAGTTCTCGATGATCAGCGCCATCGACAGAATCGACACGGCGATGATGACGTAGCCGACGACACCGGCGTTCGACAGGGCATCCATGACGGCGCTTTTCCGCTCGTCCGGGGCTGCTTCTTCAGCGGCCCCTTGAGCCACTGCGAATGCAGTCAGGAAGAGTGGTGTCGTAACGAGAAGAGTGAACCGAGCGGTCGCGGACTTCAGAACGTTCATAGGAGAAGGTTGGGGTGGGGCCAGTGGGCCCGGGTGCACACCGTCTCGGTTGCGGGGAGCGGTGCGTAGGAAGGGACTGGGAAAACGACTCCTGCCAGCGATCAGTTCAGCGCTGACAGAGAAAGCTGCTGCATGCCGTGCGAGGGCGCTTGATTTGGTTCGTGGCTTTGCGGAGGGGGCAGGACGCAAAGCCCAAGGCGAGTCGGGTGTGTCGTTGTGGGGTTTCCCGTGCCAGCCCAGTCTGAACTGAGGCTGTCGAGGGATGGGACACTTTGCGGCAATGGGGGGTGGTTCGTGAAGGCCCGTTCAGGCGGCTCGCGAAAAAATGATGGCTACTGACCAAGTCGCTCACGGGCCAAAACGGCCCAGCGGGAGGTGGGATAGCCGGACACGGTGATTTCGAGGTAGCGCTGAGCCCGGGCCTGGAAGTCGTCCGACTCTCGCTCAGCCCCGAGACTGAGCAGGCACAAAGCCAGGTAGTAGTTGGCCTTGGCACTGGTGTCTCCGCCGGCGCTGTCGAAGACGCTTGCCTTGGCCAGTGCTCGCTGGGCTCTGCGCAGCAAGGCGATGGCCTCCGTGCTGGGCTCACCCACCTTCTCGATCTTGCTGGCGTGGTAGAGGGCCTGCCCGAGACCTGCCTGGGAGGTGGCATACAGAGCGGATGAGCCGGTTTTCGGCTTCTTGCCCATGCTCGAGTAGAACTCGATGGCGCGTTCGTAGTCGCCACCCGCCACATAGGCCTCGCCCTCGCCGGCGGTCCCGTTGCGTTGAATTGCTTGGAGCTCGGCGGCGCGCGCTCCCGTCGCGCCCGAGGCTAGGGCGCTTCCGGCCGCAGACGCGGCCGCTTGGAAGGATGCCTTGGCGTCATCCGCCTTGCCGGCGCGAATCTCAGCGCGAGCCCGTTCGAGTCGCGCGCGTGCGGTCCACAGTGCGCCCCAACCCTTGCTGGCGGCGTCGTCGCTGAGCCGGGTGAGGACAGTGATCGCCGTCGCTTGGTCGCCGCCGAGTGCGCGCGTCGAGCCGAGCAGTAACAGGGCTTCGGGCAACCGAAAAGAATCGGGGTTCTCGGTAACGAACGTCTGCAGGGAGTCTGCCGCGGTGGTGGCGCGGGAAGCATCGACCTGGGCCGTCGCGGCGAGTGCGCTCGCGGCGCGGAACCGCGCTTCGGTTCGCAGCACCTCACGTTCGGTCTTGGTTGCCGCCTCGCCGAACATTTGCGCGGCGACTTCCGTTTGACCCGCGGCGAACGCGACTTCACCGGACCTGAACTCATCGGACAGGTCGCCGAACTCGATGGTCACGACGCTCGAAGTGGGCAGGTCGTAGCTCTCGCCGTCCTTCGTGTACTTGATCAAGTCGGTCGTGGCGGACACGACCGCGAGGTTGCGCACCCGCTGACCGTTCGTCTTCACCAGGACGTCTTTGGGCACCACCGCGCGGGGCTTCGGCTCGCCCGCATCCTGTGCGCCCAGCATGATGGGCACCAACAGCCAGACGGAACACACCAGCAGTGCGGGGCGGAAACGGCCTGGCGAGTCACACGATTGCATGGTTGGCGCGGTGATGCTGAAGGAAGTGCGTTAGGCGGGCTGTGCTTGAGGGGGGTGCAAGCACTCCCGCGTGCGCACTCGTTCAAACCTACTTCGGCGGGAACTGCAGGAAGAGAAGCTTCAGCTCGTCGCCTTTGGGACCAAAGGTGGAGAGCTTCGCGAAGCTATCGAAGGAGCGCGCCGAGCCGTAGAGCTTGCTCGCGTAGTTCTTGTACTTCGAGTCCTTGCTGATGGCCTGGCGGGCATACCAGTAGGCCGACCACTGGAACTGATACCACGCCAGCGTGTGGTCCTCGACGTCGCGAAGCGCCTGCTTCTTGTAGTCGACGAAGAACACCGTGTAGGCCTCGTCGGGACGGCCCAGGCCGGGCACGACCGTGGGGTTGCCGCGGTCATCGACTGCAACCCAGCCACCGAGTGCGCGTGCGAGTAAGCGCTTGATCTCTGGACTGTTACTGGCCTTCTCAGCTTCGAAGAGCATGTCGTAGGCGACCTGGAACTTGCGTTGTTCCAGTGCGGCCTTGCCAACCTGCGGTCGAATGAACGCGTCGATCTTCTGCTTCAGTGCAGGGTCGCCGCCGAACGTGTCGATCATCCTGCGCGAGATCTCGTCGACTTCATCCCAGCGTTCGAGCCTGTCCGCGAGGCTGACGGTGTTGCGCATGATGCCGTACTGCGGCGTGGCGTCCGTGCGTGAGTATTCCAAGCCGAGCTCCAGGCCGCGGGTCTGCAGCGCCTTCTTGTTTTTCTCAAGCTTGTCGGTGACTTCGCTCTTGCCGTCTTCCTGGTAGGCCTGCGCGAGTTCTTCATCGATCACCTTGACGCGTTCCAGCAGTGAGCTGAAGAGCACGGTCGCGAGGCGCGAAGTCAGCGTGGCGTTGCCTGACGAGCGCACGTTGCGGTAGGCCTCTTCCGCGGCCTCTGCGGAACCGGCTTCCGCCTCCAAGCGAGCGATCAGGTCCCATGCTCTGGGCAGATACTTGTCGCCCGTCGCTTCGTGCTTGCTGACGAACGCGCGGAGTTGTTCGACGGCTGCGGGGTAGGCCTCGAGCCGCTTCTCGGATCCTTCGCCCGCGGTTCCCGTGGCTTCGTTGAAACCCAGCATGGCTGAGGCAAACTCCGCCTCGGCGATCGCGCCTTCGCGCACCTGCCGACGGTCCGAACGGTTCTTCGGAATGATGCCCTCGGGTGACGCCATGTAGGCGTTGAAGTCTTGCAGAGCTTGCTTGGCTGCGGCGACGTCGTCCGCCAAGACGAGTGCGTAGATCTGCCGGCTCTTGGCCTGATCGTGACGCAGGTATTCGAGGTCGACGACCTTCCCATACTCGGCAGCTGCCTCGGCATACTTCGCCTCGTAGAGCAGGTCGTTGCCCTTCTTGTAGTAGCGACTCGATGCACTGCCTTCGTCGCCGAAGCGGGTCAGCAAATCGTCACGCGTCTTGCCGAGCTCTTCGAGAGCGGGGTCGTCCTTGGTCTTCTGGCCCAGCACCTTCACGGCGCGGTCGAAGAGGTCCGCCATGTCTTCAGACAGCTCGTCGCCCTTTTGGCCGAACGTCTCGAGGCCTTCCTGCATGGCCATCGCGCCTTCCATGTAGCGATCGGTTTGCAGGTAGGTGCGGCCGATGGTGCTCCAGGCTTGCAGCCCGAGCTCAGCCTTCTCTTCGGCGTTCATGGCGGCGAGCGCCTTCTTCAAGCCGACCAACGCCTTCTCGAAGTCCTTGTTCTGGTAGTCGCCACGGGCGATCTCGTAGAGCAGCTTGCCGGTGGCCGCGCCTTCGTCATTCGCGAGGATTTGACTGAGGACGCTCTTGGCCTTGATGCCGACGATGTCGTTGGGGTGCTCGTCGTTGATGCGCTTGGCCATGGCCAGGCCCTGCTGCACGAGCTCCTTGTCGGCGGACTCGGCCTGCGCGCGTGCCTCGTTGAGTAGTGCCAGGTGGCCGTAGCGCTTGTCGACGATGTCGAAGACCTCTTCGCCTTCCGCGCCGAACTGCGCCATGTGCTCGCGGAACTTCTGCATCACGGGCAGCACTTCGTTGCCCTTTCCGGCAGTCAAGAGCGCGTTGCCGAACGACGCGTAGATCTCCTGCATCATGCCGAATAGCAGGATCTGGGTCTGCGGGGCGATGCCCAGCGTGTCGGCTTCCGAAAGCGAGTTCACGATCTGGTCGATCGCGTCCTGATAGGACTGCGTCGCGTCATCGATGTTGCCCAGGACTTCGTCGCCCTTGGCGATCTCGAACATCGACTTCAAGCCGAGTGCGGTCTCTTCACCGACTTCGAAGATGAGGTCGAGCAACGTCTCCTTCGAGTTGTCGACGAGGTAGGCCTGGTCTTCGCGGATCGCGCGGCCCTGCTCGCGCTGCAGCATGCCTTTGCGCATCCAGATGACCTTGTGCTCGATCCACAGGCTCTGGTCGTCGTCGATGCGGTCTTCGAGCGAGTTCATCACCGCTTCGCAGGCCTCGATGCCGCGCTGGAACAGATCCTTGGCCTCTTCTTCGAGGCCTTTCAACGCGGTGGGGTCTTCCTCGCGTGCGATCTCCAGTTCATCGAGAACGAACTGCCCGTACTCCTCGCAAGCGGCTGCGAGTGTGGTCTGAGCTTGGAGCTGTGCATCCTCGCTGCTGTTGCGCGAGAGGAAGTCCGTCGACTTCTCCACGGCTTCCTTAAACAAGCGGCGTTGCGCCTCGCGGTCCGGATCGATCTTCGCGCCGAGCAGGTCAATCTCGATGCCCAACAGCGAGAGCTCATCGACGCGAGGGGAGTTGCGGTACTCCTGCTTCATCTCACCGATGGACTCTTGCGCGAGCGCAATGAAGCCAAGCTTGGTGGCCAGGCCGCGCACGAAACGCATGTCGCGTTGGATGGCTTCTTCCTGGGCCTGGACGCTGCCTGCTTGAGCAACGACCACGGCGGCAAACGCCCAAAGTGCTGAACGGAAACGGAAAGATCGAAAGCAACTGGTGGGAAGCATGCGCATCGCGTGGGTGGAACGACCCGCCGGTAGGCGGGCTCATGGAGGCGGGGGTTTCGAGGTGCCGAGCGAATCGAAGCCCCTTTCTATACCGGCCAGGAGGGGAGCCGGACAGAGGGATCCGCACCGGACACGATCGAGGTTTGAACCTCGGGTAGACCGCATGCGGCAACCACGGTGCACGCAACGCTGGCGATCCCGTCCATCAGCCAATCTCGCGCACGCTGAGCAGCGCCGGAGCGAGCGCGTTACAGAATCCGTGGGTGGGGTTGCTCGCCTGTTCAGCGGGCTTCGCCCTCCGGAAACGCAGCGCGGGTCGGGTCGGTTCATCTCGATTCCAAAAGGCACGGGAGAAATCGTGGAGGGTGGAAGAGCGCAGATGCGAGCCCCGACCCGGCGGTCTGGAGCGGAAAGTTGCCTTCGAAGGCGGCGCCGCTTCTCGCTTAAACGAGCTGAGGCGGCTGCTCGGCTCAATGCCCAGCAGCCGCCTCAGCTCTCTACACGGGGTCTCGAGTGAGACTAGCGCCGTGCGCTGGCGGTGACGTCCATCTCAGGCTCTTGCTCGCCCGTCAGGATGATCTTCGCCCGGATCAGGATGAGGATCTTCTTGTTCTGGATAAACGTGCCCTTGCGGCTGAAGAAGAACGACAAGCCTGGGATGTCCTTGAGGACGGGGACGCCGGAGACCTGGTCGGTCTTCTCGGTCATCTTCATGCCGCCCAGCATCATCGTGCCGCCATCGGGCATGGTGACGGTGGTGCGGACGCGCTGCAGAGTCACGCGCGGCAGCTGGATCGAAATTGGCTGACCAACACCCAGCGTGGTGGTGAAGGTCGGGATCGGCAGTTCCAGCTGAACCACGGTGGGGCGAAGCTCCATCGTGATGTAGCGCAGGTCGGCATCCACCACAGGGCGGACGTCGAGGGCAACACCATCGCGCACGACGTCGATCACCGGGTTGGCCACCGCGGCGGCCTGGGCGATCTCGACCTCGAAATCGCGGATGTAGCTGATCTCCCGCAGGAAGCTCATGCTCTGGCGAGTGTTGTTGTAGACCAGCAGGCGAGGAGCATCGATCTCTTCGCTGCGCTCCTGCTTCTGCACGGCGCGCAGGATGACTTCGAGCTCGACGTCGTCGAGGAAGGCGTATTGCAGCGAGAGGCCACCGGCGTTGGTCAGCGTTTCCTGGTTGCCCAGTGAGCTGTCCAGCAGGTTCTCTGTGCGAGCGAGGATGTCGCCATCGCCACCGTCATCGAAGAACACGCCTGGGCTTGCACCTGAGCCGATCTCGCCGGGGTTGGCCGGGTTGAGCTGCTGGCTGACGCCGAAGTCGTCGAATCGCGTGTTGCCGCGGTTGTTCCTTTCCAAACCGCGACCGGCAAGGCCTTCCGAAGCCTGGTTGCCCAAGCCTCTGAAGTCGACGCCGATGTCCTGCAGGAAGTTGTCTTCCACCTTCAGGAAGCGCGCTTCGACATCGATCTGGATGCCGACGTGGCGACGCAGGTCGGTCAGCAGGCTAGCGATCTCGTCGTGAACGTCGCCTGGTGCGTTGACCAGCAACACACCTGCTTGCTCGTTGATCGAAGCGGTGTCGTCCCAGATCTCGGGGCTGATGTTCTCCGCGATCATGTCGCGCAGTGCACCAGCTTCGATCACGGTGGGGGAGGGCTCTTCGACTTCGTCGCCGAACAGCGAATCGTCTTCGCCCGGGACGGCAAGCTTGAGCTCGACGCCTGGCTTGTCTGGGACGCCGCTGACCAGGTCTGCGACGATGTAGTTCTTTAGGAACGGCTTGCCACCGGCGTTGTCCGGTGTCACCAGTTGGACGACTTCGTTCTCGATCTTCCACGCGACTCCAGTCTTGTCACGAATGACGTCGAGGGCGCGCTTGACCGACATAATCGGCAGGCGAAGTTCATCGATGGTCGTCTGCTCGGCGCCGAGATCTTTGACGTCGGCACTGATGACGAAGGCGATCTGGGTGACCTGTTGGTACTGGAAAGCCCAGTCTTCGATGGTCGCTTCCGAGAAGTTGTGCTCGAGCTTCGTGGTCTCCAGCTTCTCACGGATCGCGAGGTCCGCTGGACTGTCAAGCTGCTCGGCGCTGGTGAAGACGGCCGGGCCGCGCTTCATCACCTCGCTCCAATGCTTGAGGTCGTAGCGCATCACGTCGGTCTGCGGGAGATCTTCGCGACGCAGGTCTTCGAAGGTCTTCACCCATTCCGTGGTCCATTGCAGACGCAGGCGGTCCATTTCGCCGCCGTGGCGGGCGCGGCTAGCCAAGTCCAGAAGGACTTGGGCATTGCCGTTGTTTGGTTGCAGCTTCAACGCTTCCCGCACGTCGGCGAGCGAGTCTTCGTAGCTACCGCTTTGGAACGCGAGGTTGGCGTTCTCAAGGATCCGCGTGACGCGGGAGTCCGTGGCTTGGCGGTCCTGCTCGCGAAGGCGCTCCAGCTCATCGCGCGTGGCGGCTTGCTCGGCTTCTTGTGCGGAAGCTTGCGCGTCGACACGCTTGGCCTGGGCCATGTCACGCAGCCGACGGGCGCGCTCGATCATGGGGTCCGAGGCGACGATGTTGGGGGAGTATTCCAGGGTCGTCACGGCGCGGTCGTAGCTTTCGATCGCGTCGCCGAAGCGGCCCAGTTGCTCTTGGGCCTGGCCCTCATCGAGGCTCCGCTCCGCGAGGAGCCGCGTCCGTGAGCGCAGGATCTGCTCCTTGAGCACAGCGCCCTGGCTGACGG
>CBESZZ010000095.1:0-9509 GCA_965534055.1 uncultured bacterium
GAACGGGAACACGCCTGCTGCAAACGGAAACGCGCCAGACACGTTCTCGGTCATCAGCCAGCGTAGCCGGTCACCCCAGCTGCTGAACTTCGGTAGAGCCACCTTGGGGATGCGCAGACCCGAGAGTGACTTGGTGAACTGTTCGACGGCAATCTCCTTGCCGCGCACCGTGAACACATGTTCGTCCGTGGCATAGGCCGCGACCATGGCGTCCCAGCCCTCGAGTGTCGTGAGGTTCTCAGGGTTTAGCGCCGCCGCGGCGCTCTTCGCTTCTTTGGCCAGAGACTTGGCTGCCGCGGAGTCGGTTGAGCCGAGTTCATCGCAGGCGCGACGAAGCACCCAGAGGCGTTCGGCTGCGGCGACCTGCTCTTCGACGAGCTTGGCGTAGCCTGCGTTGGACTCGGCGATCTCGGCGAGGTAGCGAACCCGCGCGCCCGGAATGATGCCAGCGCCGCTGGAAGCATCCGCCGACGCGTCGAGGCTGGTCAGCGTCGATGCCGCGAATCGATTGGGCCGTAGCGCGGATAGCCGTGCCAACAGGTCGCGGTACAGCTGATCTGTGCCCGTGTCTGCGAACTGGGATGCAATGGTGCCGAACACCGGCATGTCTTCGGCGGGCGTCTCGAACAGCTTCTTGTTGCGCTGCACCTGCTTCTTCACGTCGCGCAAAGCGTCCGCCGCGCCGCGACGGTCAAACTTGTTGATGGCGACCACGTCCGCGTAGTCGAGCATGTCGATTTTCTCGAGCTGTGTGGCCGCGCCGAACTCCGGCGTCATGACGTACAATGCGAGGTCGGCGTGGTCGACGATCTCGGTGTCGGATTGCCCGATCCCAGAGCTCTCCAAGACGATGAGGTCGAAGTTCGCCAGCTTGAGAATGGCCAGCGCCTCGTCGACGCTCTCCGCGAGTGCAAGGTTCGCACGTCGCGTGGCCATGCTGCGCATGAACGCGCGATCGTTCGTGATTGCGTTCATCCGAATGCGATCGCCGAGCAGTGCGCCGCCGGTCTTTCGCCGCGATGGGTCGACAGACAACACCGCGATCGTCTTGTCGGATTGATCCGTCAGGAAGCGCCGCACCAGCTCGTCGATGAGCGATGACTTGCCTGCGCCACCAGTGCCGGTGATGCCGAGTACCGGAGCCTGAACCTTTAGGGCGGAGACGCGGCGCTTGAGTTCAATCCCAAACGCTTCCTCGCCTCGCTCGCCGCGCGTAATTGCGCGTGCGGTGATGCGCGTTTGAGCAGTGCCCGTTCCCTTGCCTTTGGCCGGGGCGAGTGCGTCCAGGAGTGCCGCGGGCGATTCGTCCTTCAGCGTGTCGAAGTCGCACCGCTTCAGCATGTCGTGGACCATGCCCTCGAGACCCAGCGCGCGGCCATCGTCGGGCGAGTAGATCCGTTCGATGCCTGCTTCGTGCAGCGCTTCGATTTCTTCAGGCAGGATGACCCCGCCGCCACCGCCAAAGATGCGGACGGCTTCCGCGCCGCGCTCGACCAGCATCTCCCGCATGTAGCGGAAGAACTCGTTGTGGCCGCCTTGGTAGGACGTGATCGCAATGCCCTGCGCATCTTCTTGGATGGCGGCGTCCACAATTTCCTGCACCGAGCGGTTGTGGCCTAGGTGGATGACCTCGGCGCCGCCGGCTTGGGCAATGCGGCGCATGATATTGATCGAGGCATCGTGGCCGTCGAACAACGCGGTCGCGGTAACCAGGCGAACCTTGGCTTGCGTGCGAAAGGCGTCGGGGGTTTCGGCGAGAGGTTTGTTAGACGTCTTGGGCATGGGCCGTTGCTTCTGCGTGGCGCGGGCAGTCCTGGCCCCCTTGCGTGCGGTCGGTGCGTCAGACTTGGCGGGGGTCGGTTCAGGCATGGTGTGCGCTGCGGGTACCGGGCTCGTGATCGGCGAGATCATAGCCTCGCCGAGGGCTGCGGAGAACGTCGGTGGAATTCTGGTCCACGCCATTCGGACGGGGCTTGGTCCGTGTTGGACGGGTTTCTGGTCAGGGTTGCGTTCCACGGCCGAGCCTCAGGGGTTGGTGTCCTTGGCCGAGGACCTGGGGCTGGTTCCAAGAGCCCGAAATTCGTCGAAATGCCTCGCCGTCACGCGGCCTGCTACTCTGAAGTCGTGTCATCAATCGCGGACAAGATTCATCCAGGCTGCCCGAAATCGCGGCTTCGCGGTCGTTCCGTGGTTGGAGCGAGGGTCGCGGGGCTGGGCGCCATCCTTTGCTTCGCTGGCATCACCCTGCAGGAGCGTGCCTGCGCGCAAGGGGCAGGCGATGCCTTGCCGTTGCCCGTGCGGGTGCAGGTCGAGAGCTACGCGGAGGCGGGGTTCAGGGTCGACAGGAAAAGCGAACGGGTGGTAGGGGCCGTGCATCGGATCCGGCAGCTCGAGAATGGCGGGGAAGAGCTCGTCGAGATTCCGCTCGGTCGTGAGGTCGAGGATCTGGAGGTGGCTTGGACGAAGTCGCGCACGCTGGCCGTTCTGCTGAGCGGTGGGGTTCGCGAGGATGAACCCCTCGATGTTTTGCTCGTCTCTCCGGACGGCGAACTTCTGCAGAGGGTGCCGACGGGTGGTCTGCGGCTGCCGGACTCATTCGGCGATGGCTTGGGTTCCTGGCCAATGATTTTGGGCGAAGGCGAAGTCGTGTTGTTCGCTCATCGCGGCACGTCCCGGGGTTCACGGCGCTCTGGAAGAATTGACGTCGTCGCTCTGGATGTGACGGGGCGCAAGCTTGCAGCGCGTTCCGTGCCGATGCGAGTGAATGGATTCCGCCCCTCGGTGTTGCGGCATCGCTCCGCCATCGAAGTGGATTTCACCGTTGCCCCAGGAAGCTTGCCGACTGCAGGGCGAATACCCGAGCCAATGCGCTTTCCGCATCCTCGCGCACCCAAGTTTGATTGGAGCCCAGCCGTTCTGGATTTCGCGGAGGCCACACCCGACGGCCTCTGCTACCTGAAGCTGGAGAACGTTGGCGAGTCCACGCTGGAAGTTCTGCTCACAGAAACGGCCCATGCGGCGCGACCCGTGGATGGCGTGAAGCGTTGGACGCTGCAGCCTGGTGCCGATCCTCTACGCGTGCCGTTCGAACAGATCGATCCGCAGCTCTCGGACGCAACGCAGGGGACGGTGCAGTTCGCGACGAACACCTGGCGCGACCGCACGGTGATCCCTGTTCGTTGGCCTGAGCCGAAACCACCCGAGCCAGATCCACCTGAGCCGGAACCCCAAGATTCGAGTTCTGCGTCCGCAAACACCACGGAGCCGGGCGACGGCGGGAGTTCCGCGCGCGAATCAGGCGAAGGAGTGTCCCCAGAGGTGGGCTCAGGTTCGGAGCCAGATGACCCTCTCGAGCAGCCTTTGGCGATTTCGCCGCCGCAGGTCGGCGATGTTTCCGTGCGGCACGAGCCGGACGCGGTTTGGGTCAGTGGGGTTGTGCGCGCGGCGTTCGTGCATCTCGAGATTCGTCGCGAGGGGTCGGAGGCATCGCCGGACGCACCGCTTCACGCATCGCGCATTCAGCTGGGTCCCGATGGCGGGTTCTCTTGGATGGTGCCGGGGCCGGAGGGCGTGTTGTTTGCGGCCAGCGAAGATCGGGCCGGTAGCCGCTCCGATTGGGCTCGGCTGGGGCATCTCGGGCCTTGGTGGGATCGCGATGCAGAAGGGAATCCGGTCTTGGTCACGCCCCCGGGCTTGGGATACGTGGTGGAGGTTCTCCTTCCTGCGTCTCTGAGCGCGGTGCCCGTCGTCCTCGCGCGGATTCGCGGCGAGGCGGATTCCACCGGGCGCACGGTGGTCGGAGCGACGGCCTTGCCGGCCCGCTATCGAAGCTTCCCGCGGCGTGCGCGCGTCAACTACGGCACCACGTGGCGCACGACACCGTTGGATTCGCTGCGCTAGGTCTGTTGACCAGGTGGCGCGGCGGAGCGGAGCAGCAGCAACGGCAATCCCGAGAGTGGAGTCGCAGCTCGCACCCGAGCCGGTGAGCTACTCTTCTTCTTCGTCGGTCGCGGGGCTGTAGTGCTGCAGCACGATCTTCCAGTCGCCACGGCGTCGATGCATCGAGAACGAGCAGTGCCCGTTCTGGCTCATCTCGCGTCCCTCGGGATCGATCTGCGTCGACTTCCAGGATCCCGCGGCGGTTGCGAACGAGTCTTCGAACGTGGCAATCACCACGTCCTTCAGCTCGAGCCGCACGGTGTCCATGTAGCGGAACTCTTGATCGAGGACTTCTTCGAACGCACCCCAGCCTTGATCCATCCGACCACCTGCGTCGAGATGCACGTAGCTCTTGTCCGTCCAGAAGTGCGAACGGAACGTCTTGAGGTCACGGCTGTTGAAGGCTTGCCGCATGCTGCGGAAAAAGTCTTCCAGCTCTTTTTGGGTCTCGACGCTCATGTCGGCGGATCGGCTTTAGGACGTAGCGGGGACCGTCGGCGCAGGGAATCCGACGTCAGGATCCAGGCCGAACCGCTCGGGATCATGTCGATTCCGCAGTCCGGAATCCACAGTCAGTTTCCTGCGGGGTGCTGAAGCAAGTGCGGTGCCGGGCAGGGGTTCCTGCTTCCACCGCTGCTTCTCGTCGGTCCCCAGGGTTCCTGGGGCGCCGCGGTGTCGCTAGATGCCCTTCTTCACGTGGCCGAATAGGCGTTCCTTGCTCTTCTCGTAGACGAGCTTGCCGTTGACGAATGCCTGCTCCACGAACGTGGCGTAGTGCAGTGGGTCACCGTCGAGGATCAGTACGTCGGCGTCCTTGCCCTCTTCGAGCGAGCCGACACGGTCGCTGACCCCGAGGATCTTCGCAGCGTCCAGCGTGATGGTTCGCAGTCCTCGTCGATCATCCAGGCCACCGCGCACCGCGAATGCGGCGTCGACGTGTGGCGTGTTCAGATCCTGGCCGAGGATGCCGCCGGTGCCTAGGCCCGAGCCACCGAACATTCCCGAGGGCGGGTGGACGGCAAGCGGCACTCCGGCTTCGGCGAGAATCGCCGCGGTCGCGAGGTTCGAACCGGTCAGGTTCGGCTTCTTGGGGTTCTTCGGGACCCGGGTACGAGGTGACCAAACAACCATCGAACCGGTCGCCGCGATCTCATCAGGGATGGTCCAGGCGCAGACCGGATCACGAACCACGACTCCGCGTTCAAGGATCGCTGCGATCTGCATGGCCTGACGGATGTTGGCGGTGTCGGGCTCGATCTCGCCGCTGGAGCCGAACCGACCGAATCCGCCGCGCATCCCGCCAAGGTTTACCCACAGCACCGTCTTGCCGTTCAGGATGTCGAGCATGACCTCCGCGCCACTGGGAGCCTTGGGCTTCTTGGGTGGGTCGGTCTTCTTCGTGCGGGCTTCTTCTGCCGCGGTTTCGTACTCGTCCAACTTCTGTTCGTACTCGCGAGCCTTCTTCACCGACTCTTCGAACGCGGCGAACTGTGACAGGTCCATGGGCAGGTCCAAACCCTTCACGGAATCCTCCTTGAGCACCATGCCATCCAGGTCGCCGTAGGCGCACTTGATCACGGCGGTGGTGCCATCGGGTTTGCCCCGGCCATTGGCGCGTCCGGAAAGCCACGAGGTGACACCGGCGGCGAGGCCTTGCTTGATGCTCGGGTCAAAGGGGTTGACCGAGTCCTTCGCGGGCTTCCCGCGCGGACCACCCATCCCTGATCCAGCAACCGCAATGAAACCTGGCGACAGCACCTTGCCGGTCGCGTCGATGACGTTCGTGCCCTCGGGAAGGTCGAGCTTCTGCCCAATCTTGTGAATCTTGTCGTCGCCGATGAGCAGTGTGCCGCGACGGATGACCTGTCCGGTGCCGACGTAGATGTCGCCGCCCGTGATCGCGGTCCACACTTCGACCTTCTTGTTCTCTTCTTCCTTTTTCTTCTCAGGAGCTGGAGTCGGAGCCTGTTGCTGGGGGCGCTCGCCACGGCGAGGGAAGCGGCGAGGGCGCTGCGCTTCCGCGACCGCGCTCAGGCCGCAGGCCAGCAGCATGCCGCACAGGATGGTCCGGCATGCGCGCGGGGAGGTCGCTAGCTGGGACGCCGCACGCAGTGATGTGACTTGGTGGTGGTTCATGGCCTGGTGGGTGTTGGGGTGTTCGGTGGCGGTGCTCACGCGTCGTCCTGGCCAGCTTTCTTGCCGGCACTCCAGACTTCGACGAGTGCGGTTCCAGGTGCGAGCGGGTGGCCGTCAAACACAAGCACGTCGGCGCGCTTGCCTTCCGCGAGCGTGCCGACTTCCTTGTCGACGCCGAGTGCCTTGGCAGCGGTCAGCGTCACGGCTTTCAGCGCGATGTCTTCATCAAGACCGGCGCGCACGAGTTCGAGCAGGCGGAAGCGCAGCGACTCGACCGAGCTCGGATCGTCACCGACCCAGAACGCGATCTCGAATCCGGCATCGACGCACTGCTTCGCTGGATTGGTCACGAACGACGTTCGTGGGGCCGTCGACAGCAATGGCGGCAACAGCATGATCTTCGCGCCGAGCTTCTTCATGGCTTCTGGTGCGTCGAGCAACGTGCCAGCGAACTGGTCCCATCGCGTGGACACGACAGTGGCGTTCTTCAGTTCGAAGTCTTCGGGAAGCACGTCCTGCCAGTGGAGCAAGTCCGCTGCCGAGTCGATCTGCAGCACGACTCGGCGCTTGCCCATGAGCCAGTCTGCGAGGACCTCGAGGTTGGGGTCCTTCTTCTTCTCCCGCTTTTTGTCGACCTTCTTCGGATCGGCCTTCTTGGCTTCGGGCTTTGCGGGCTTCTTGTCGTCGGGCTTTGGTTCTTCGCCAGGCTTCGGCTCGGGCTTCGGTTTTGGCTTCTCGCCGTCCTTGGGCGTCTCGCCTTCTTTGGCCTCAGGCTTCTTCTCGTCTGCCTTCTTCGCTGCTGCGGCCTTGTCCTTCTCGCCGTCTTTCGGCTTGTCGGCTTCTGGCTTGGCCTTTGGCTTCTTGCGTTCTTTGACGACTTCGCTGGCCTTCGCGAGCGTCTCTTTCAGGATCTTCTTTACGGCCGGGTTGCGGGCCACAGCGACGAACACGAATGCGTCGTCGTCACGGGTGAGGGATTCGTTGTCGGTGCCTGACGGGTTGAGCACCGCGCCGAGCCCGGGGAAACCCTGGCCGGTCGGCGTGAGCGCCAGTGTCGTGACGCCGCGCTCGAGCAGCTCGCCGAAGACTTCCTGGTCGGCGTAGAGGCCATCCACGACCTTCTTTGCCGCCGTGTTCGAAGCTGATCCACCACCGCCGCCGCCACGGCCCCGAGAGCCGCGAGGTCGTCGTCCTCGAGTGACGACGACGTTGCCGCGGTTGCGCCCGCTCGATGGGTTCAGCCCCGCGCGAGAGAACGCACTGACGAACCCAGGCATGATGGTCTTGCCCGCGAGGTCGACGACGTGCGCGCCGGCTGGGCGTTCGACTTCTCCGCTCGGCCCGACGGCGACAATCTCGCCGTTGCGCGCGATGAGGGTGCCATCCTCTATGGTCTTCGCGTCATCGCCTGCGAGCAGGATCCTCGCGTGCTCAAAAACGACGGGCCGCGTGTCCGATTGACCCCGCAGCGTGGACAGCACACACGGAACAACGATGGCGGCCAAGCAGGCCGTTTTCGCACAGCGAAGCAGTGGGTTCATGACGTTTGCCATTTGCAAAAGGGGGGTCGCGGTCGGGATGCGGGCGGTCTAGGTGTGTGATCAGAAGCGCGGACGCGCGCTGTCGTGGCGGTGCACGATCTTGCCGTTCACGACGACCAGGTTCGGGTGGTGGCGAGGGTCCAGCGGATCGCCGGTCCAAACGCCGAAGTCCGCGTCCTTGCCAACGACAAGCGAGCCGACGCGGTGGTCGATGCCGGCGAAGACGGCTGGATTGATGGTGATGGCGCGAATAGCCACCTCATGCGGGAGGCCCAAACGCACGGCCATGGCTGCCTGGAGCGGCAACTCCTGCTGCGCGACGACGGGTGAGTCGGTGTTGATGCCCACGCCATCGCGGCCGAGGCCGACCACGTCGCTGCGCCAACCGTGTGGGCCGCCGCGGTACCACGCGTTGCCCAGACCGATGAATTGGCCGGTCTTGCGATCGAATTGGTATTGCCTTGGCCCGTTGGCGACCGGCACGCCGGCGTTGCGGGCGTCTTCACTCAAGCGATAGGCATCGAACGTGCCGTGGACGATGACCGTCCACAAGTCGAGTTCCATGCGAAGCTCGCGAATGGTCTCGAGCACGACCTGGTAGATCTGCGTGTGCACAGACACCGGGTATTCATGGCGGAAGAGTCCGCGCAGATACTCAAGGTCGAGCTGCTTCTCGGGCTTGGGGCCGGTGCCGGCTTCCCACGCTACCCACTCGTCGTGGTAGCGCTTGCCGCGCTGAAGCGCGAAGCGCAGGCCTTGGTTCATGCCGACGACTGTCGAACCCAAGTCGCCAGCGCGACGTTCGGGGTTGCCGGCTTGGGCGATCTTCAAGCTGCCGGGGAAACGGATGAGCGCATCCTCGGGCGAGTCCCCGGCGGTCTTCGTGAGCGTGCCGAAGCCACCCATGTTCGAACCCGATCCAGGGATATAGAGCACAGACGTCACGCCTGCCGCCATCGCGTCCTTGATCTGCTCGTGGTCGAGCGTGATCAAGTCGAGTGTGCGGAACTCCGGGTTGGTCGGATGGACCGTGTCGTTCAGGTCGAAGCTCGCACTGGCGACGTGGCAATGCAGGTCGACCAGGCCGGGGACGATCCACGCTTTGCCGCAGTCGACGACTTCGTAGCCGGTCGGGACTTTGATCTCGTCGCGTGGTCCGACGGCTTCAATGACGCCGTTGCGGGTCAACATGCGCCCGCCGGTGATCATCGGGCCGTCGACCGTGATGATCTTGGCTGCTTCAAAGCAGTAGCCAGGACTCGGCTGGCCGCGCGGTCCCCAGATGGCCACGTCGTGGTCCTCTTCGGTTGCCGGGCGCTTGCCGAAGAAGATCGGCGTGCTCAAGCCGTCCGCGTTGGTACGGACGGGGGTGCTGGTTGTCGCCGTGGGCTGAGCCGCAGGCGCTTCTGGCGTCTGCGCGTGGGTATCACTGCCGAAAGTCCAAGCGAGCAACAACGCCGCTGCAGACACGGCACGAGGAGTGTGGTTACGGGTCTTCATCACTTGCCGTCTTCTTCTGTGCGGGCGTCGAACACGACCCGACCGCCAACCACCACGAGAACGACCTGACTGGTCACCTCCAAGGGGTTGCCGTCGAACACCACGAAGTCGGCGTCCTTGCCGGTGGCGAGCGAACCAATGCGGTCATCGAGCTTGAACATCTTGGCGGGTTCGATGGTGATCGCGGCGAGCGCGTCCTCCGAACCCAAGCCGTAGCGCACCGCAAACGCAGCGTGCATCGGCAACATGGTGGAACCTGCGGTGTCGCCGGTTGCGATTGCCATGGGCAAGCCGGCTTCCTTCGCGCGCGCGGCGAGGTTCATGATCTCATTGCCCTTGCGCTCGATGACGCTGGGTCCGAACAGTATGGCCGGCTTCTTCTCTGCGAGAATC
>CBESZZ010000096.1:0-9487 GCA_965534055.1 uncultured bacterium
GACGATCTCCAACGGTGAGGCCGTCGACTTGCTCCAACACGTTCCGTCGAGCGGCTATACGATCATCGAGTTCACCGCTGATTTTTGACCCGCCTGCAAAGTCGTAGGGCCTCAGTTGGAGGCCTTCGCACGGGCGAAAGAAGGTTGGAGACTTCGGAAAGTGGACGTGAAGTCGTGGAGCTCACCGGCCGCGAAGCAGCACTCGATCCGGAGCTTGCCGACGCTGCACCTTTACGAAGGGCGCAAGTTGGTCTCGACGGACTCGAAGGAGATCGGGCAGCGCATCAACGCTGCGGCCAAACAGTAGCGCGCTCGGAGCGCGTTCAGTGCTGAGCACCGAATGCGCTCCGGTTGGACCGCTACTTCGGCGACCGCACGCTGTCTTGCGTGGGCATGCCGAACTTGCGCAAGATGCTGGCCACGTCGAGTGGGTCCAATGCCTGGGTTGAAACAACCATGTCGTCCAGGTTCAGGTTCGTTGCGAGCTCTAGTGCCACCAGTACGTCACCACCATTGGAAGCAATGGCTTCACGCATCAGCGCCTGACCTGCGGCTTCCGATTCCTTCAGCAGCAGCTGAGCCTTCGCCTCCTGTTGCGCTGCGTAGAGATCCGCGTCGGAACCCAGCTGCACGACCTTCTTCTCGAAGTTCGCGCGCACCTCGGCGACCAAGCGTTCGTTCCCAGCCGTTTGCGTGCGCAAGATCTTCTCGCGCTCCTGCTGAATGATCAGCACCTTCGCGCCGGTCTCCGTTTCGATGCGTTGGGTGAGACCCTTCGCGCCTTCAGCGCGTTCTTCGGCGCGGGCCAGTGCTTTGCGTTCCTGGGCCAGCGCGTTGCGCTTGATGCCCTGTTCGAAGGTGTCGTTGAACCGGATGTCGCGAAGCAGGATCGCAATCAGCTCTACGTGCAGCTCCTCGAACACGTTGGAGAGATCGTCTTCCATCGCTTGCTGCACCGTGGCGCGGCTCGCGGGGCTGAAGAAGTCCTTGGTCGTAATGCCACCGAGCGACTTTACGAGCACGTCCCGTGACCTGGTCACCGCGAGCTGCTTGTAGCCTCCGGACGGTTCTTGGAGCGGACCAGCGCGCTTCATGACGCGCCACACCGAGCCCGGCGTGATGCGGTACTTGATGGTGATGTCCAAGAACACGTTCTGACCATCGGCGGTCCGCACCTGCAGGGGCTGCGCAGCGCCTTCCTCCGCCTGCGAGAGCTTGCGCTTGAAGTGCATGGTCTGCACCGTGGAGTCGAAGATCGTCCAGTTGTGGAACGGACCGACGTCCAGGTGATAGCCCGCGCCGAAGTCTTTCTCGACGAAGCCGCTCGTCCATTCCTTGTTGACGACACCGACTTGGCCGGGCTTGATCTTGATGATCAACGAACGGCCGATGAACAGCGCAACCATCAGTAAGATGACCAGCGCTGCGATCCATTTGAGAGCTTTCATTGGCCTTCCTCCTTGGTGGTCAGTTCAACTTTCTGAATGCGCGGATCCACGGCGTAGGGCACGCCTGAGATGGTCGCTCGCTTCAAAGCCTCCGCGTACCGCAGCTTCACTAGGTTCGCCGCTCCATCGCCAGTCAGCGATTCGGCCAAGCGCTTCATGCCTGTAGCCTTGGCCTGGGCCAACGCCAGAATCGATGTGGCATCGTTCTTCGCTCGGTAGAAGTCGGCGTCCGCGGCCGTGGTGGTGGAGTAGGCGTAAGCCTGAGCTTCCTGCTCTGCTTTTGCTGCGTCGGCTTCCACTTCAAGCATGGCTTGACGTAGCTCGCCCTGCAGACGGGCGATCGAGACGTTCTTCTCGGCGGTGGCCTTCGTCTCCTCTCGCTTCTGTTCTTCGATCGCCGCTTCAGCCAGGGTGCTCTGCGTGCGCTCTTCTTGGTCGGCGGCCTTGGTGGAATCGATGATGTCCTCGTACTCCGAATAGAAGCGATACTTCTCAGGCACGACCTGCGTCACGTCGATGCCGTGAGGATTGAGCAACCGGTTGAGTTCCTGCAGCGACTCGATGGCCTTTGCCGCGCGCTGCTCGGCGTTGTAGATCTCCTTGGGGATCAACTCGCCGAACTTGTAGCGAATGACGGAGCGCGCGAAGTCGCGGACCCACTTCACCTTGTAGGCGTCGATGCGTTGGATGTCCGAGAAGCCATCCGGACCAGCAACCACGGCGGGTAGCCTGCCGAGGCCGCACTCGGGGATCACCTTGTTCTCGATGATCCCGATGTCGCTGGTCAACTTGTAGTTGATCGCGACATCCAAGATGACGTCCGCGCCGTCGCGCGTCTTGATGTTCACCGCGTCGTTGCCGCCGCCTTCGGCCATCCGGAAGCTCTGTTCGACGTTGTCGAGGACGTAGAAGTCGGTGAGCCAGCCGTTGTAGACCGAGGCGCCCGGCTGGGTCTCAACGCTGATGTCCCCAGAGATGTTGTTGACGAAGACCCCGATCTCGTTCGCTTGGATGCGACCGACCCGGATCATCGTGAAAGCGACGATGCAGAGTAAAATGAGGGCGATCACCGGGAGTACGGGGATCGAGACAGGGCGGCGGTTGATGACTATATCCATGGGCGAGCGCGGCAGCTGGAGAGGTGCTTCGCGGTAACCTTATCGATCGAGAATGCGTTTATTCACCAGAACTCGGGGGCAGTCCTGCCCTTGCGACGAAAGCGTCGATTCATGAGCCCGCAAGACGCCGAAGCCCCGTTCAGAGCACTGTGCGCCGAATCTGCGGACGCGCCGGTCGCGTTGCTGCACTCTGGTGGCGCAACGGAAGGCCGCACGCTGTTCTTTCGCGATCTGGTCGATCGTCTGGTGGTGCCGCTGCGCGACGCGGATCGGGCGATTCCCCGCGTCGCAAACTTTTTGCGCCGCCATCCGCAAACGAAGGTCGTTGTGGCGCTGGGCTACGCGGCTGGCGAACGGGGCCGGCGCTTGCCGCAGGCTGGTTCGGATCGTCACTTCGACGTGGCGAGCGCCTATGCCTTCGCGTTTGCGGACGTGCAAGAGTGGCGCGGATTGCGCAGTCCTGAAACTCGCGGCTGGGAGCATCTCGCGGCAAACCTGAAGCAGTTCGAAGTCCCGGGCATGGCGCCGCACGTTACCCGTGCCGACTACGAGCGCCGCGTGGCGACGGTCATCGAGCGCATCCGGGCCGGCGAGATCTTCCAGGCCAACATCACGCAGCCGTTCTCTTCGACGGGATCTGCCACCGGTGATCCACGCGAGGCGTTCTTCAGCCTCTGCCGCACAAGTCCTGCGCCGTTCGCCGCGTATCTTTCGACCGGTGACGGCACGGCGATTCTGTCGTCGTCCCCCGAGGAGTTTTTGTGGCGGCGCGGCGACTCCGTGCGCACGCGACCGATCAAGGGGACGCGACCGAGGGGCAGCGACGAAGCGACAGACCAAGCGTTGTTGCGAGAACTCCTGGCCAGCGCGAAGGACCAAGCTGAGCTCGCGATGATTGTCGATCTGATGCGCAACGACTTGGGGCGCGTCGCGAAGCCCGCGGGCGTGACAACGGCTGAGGGCTTCCCGGAGCACGACAGCTTCGCGCACGTGCATCACCTCGTGCACACCGTGGACGCAGAACTTCGCAAGGACACCGGATGGGGCGAGCTGTTGGAAGCGACGTTTCCTCCAGGCAGCATCACCGGCGCCCCGAAGCTGCGCTGCATGGAGATCCTCGAAGAGCTCGAGGTGGTGCCACGCGGGATCTACACGGGGGCGTTGGGCTGGTTGAGTGCAGGCGCGGGTGGCGCGCCGGCGGCGGGGCATCTCAACGTCGCGATTCGCACGATCACGGTGCAGAACGGGCACGTGCGCATCAACGTCGGCGGGGGAATCACGGCGGACAGCGACCCCGCTGAGGAGTATCTGGAGACGTTGGCCAAGGCGCGCGGGATGCTCACGGCGCTGCGGGTGGACGTTGCGATGGCGGCAGACGCGGTTCCCGTGGTGGAAGCCTCCGGCGAGGACGCAGTGGTGGAGACCATGCGCGGCACGCCTGCAGCACCGTGCTGCGGGCTCATCGATGGTGTGCTCGTCGAGTCGCGGTTCCCGCGTTCGTGGTGGTCGACTCTGCGGGCGGCAGGTGAAACCGTCACCGCTGACTCGGTACTCGAGGGTGCGGAAGCGTGGGACTCACTGCTGCACCGTGGCGAGAGTGTGTTCGAGACAATGGCGGTGCGAAGCGACGGGTCGATCCCGCTGCTCTTGGCTCACCGCGCGCGTCTTGAGCGTTCGCTGCGTGCGGTTGGAAGCGAGGCTGCTGTGCCTTCGCGAGTCGCGTTCGAAGATGCTGCGCGATTGCTGCTTGTCCGGGAGGGGCTTCTCGAGTCGGCGGCGGAATCTACGGCAGAGTCTGCGGGGTCCGGGATCGCGGGGCGGCCTACGGCTGCCTCCGGGCTTTCGGAGTTGGCCGACTTGGGGCACGCGGCTGGGCTTCCAGCTGCGATCTTGCGCGTTGCGGTTCGCGCAGAAGCGCCGCACGAGGTGTTCACGTTGAGGCACGCCAACGCGGATGCAGATCGGGTCCTGCGGCTGTTGGTGGTGGCGGAGTTTGGCGTCGGGGTGGGCGAGCCGGACGTCGCCGCGGACGTGCCCGTGGGCGTCAAAGGAACGCCTCGGGTTCGCTACGAGCGAGTCATGGCAGCGGCGCGCGACGCGGGATGCGACGACGCGTTGCTCGTGAACGTCGACGGTCTGCTGGAGACGGCTCACGGCAACGTCTTTGTCTGGTTGGACGGCGCGTGGTGCACTCCGCCAGTGGCGATGAGATCGGACGTGGATTTGGATTCTGACTCCCGCAACGCAGATGGGAGCGCAGACGGCAGCAACGACGCTCCGTGTGCTTTGCTTCCAGGCGTCGGCCGTCGGGCGTTGCTGGACGCATGCCGCGCAGCCGACGTTCCCGTCCGCGAAACCACCGTTCCCCTGGCGGCTGTCCAGACCGCCGGTCGCGCCAGCCGCGGTTCTTCGAGCGGTGCAGCAAGTGGTCCAGAAAGCCAGGCCACCAAGGCGTCTGCGGCAGAGGAACCCTCATGCCCGCCGATCGTCGTGGTCAACGCCGTCCACGGCCCGCGTCGTGCGGTGTTGCAGCATGATGGTTCAGGGTTGGCGCCGGCCCCTGAGTTCTTCGCGCTGCGCGAGCTCTGGAGCACCCTGATGCTTCAGCCACAGAGCACCGAGTGACACGGGCAGAAGTTTTCAAATCGCCCGAGCCCGATCAGGGCTAGGCCCCATGGGAACTGGCACGCAGCGTGCCCGAGCAGACGCAGCCCTGAGCCCGAGGGCAACACTTCGGCACTGGTTCAACCGGTTTGCTCAAGCTTCGAAGCACCACCAGACGATGGCATCGACGTGAACCCCACCACTCAATCTCCGTCGTCTCCTGTTGCTAAGGCAAAGGCAGCCCCAAAAGGGAAGAGACGCGTCTCAGCCAACCTAGAGGCCAGCCTACGGCCGCAGCCGGTTCCCAAGCCGGGAATCGTGAACCCGGACGCGCCCAGCGCCCGCGACCTCGAGGCCCTCGAGCTGTTCACCGGCAACTGGCTGCCAACCGCAGTCAAGTCGGTCGTGAACTACTCGATGGAGCTGCAGCACAGAGGCCCGCTGTTCTCGCAACAGCCTCGGCCGATCCCGCTCAGCATCTTGAACCGCCGTCGTCGCGCCGTCCGCGCGTGGCTCGTCGCCGTGGTGCAAGGCCGCACCGACCGCGCCACCCTGCACGCGCTGACCCACACCTGGGTTCCGCAGCTCGCGGGAACCGGCCACGACCTGGCCCGCTCCGTGCCGACGGGTCGCCGCTGCATCGACTTCGTCCGCGGCGTCCTCAGCGGCCAGATCTTCGATCATGCCTCGCCGAGCCTGTTGCCCCAGGCCCGCGCGCTCCACGCGCTGGATTTCACCCTCGGCGTGCACCTGCAGGCCATCCGTGAAATGCACCGCAAGGCCACCCCCGCCCCGGCTCCGGCCACGGCACCCTCGCGTTAAGAACTCCAAAGGCGCTGCCCGTCTCCGCAGACTTCGGTCCGCAAGGCAGCCCGCCAAGACCCCCTCGAAGACCAACCAGCGCCAACTCCCGTCCCCGGACGGCGATGCGCGGTCCTCGATGGCATGCAAGGTCGTCCCGTGCCCGGTGGGTGTGCGGGGCGTTCTTGCGTGTACGGGGTGCGTGCAGGATCAGGCCGCGAGAAGCCCGCGAAGGGCTCCCGCCAGCCTCTGCATCCGGCCTCGGCGCGCAGCTCCAGGAACCGCGTGCGGCGTGACTTCGGGCACCAGGTGTTTCCCTTTGCGGACGCGCCACCCCTCGCTATGCTCCGCCGCCCGCCATGGGCCCCAGGGGCTCTCCGGCGGACTGTGTGTACCCGTAGCTCAATTGGATAGAGCACCTGACTACGGATCAGGAGGTTAGAGGTTCAAGTCCTCTCGGGTATGCCACTTCGAGGTGCTGCGCGCGCTGGAGTGGCAGCCGCTAGTGCGGAGCCGTCCACGACGTGCTCGCTTCCAGCAAATCAGACGGGACTGCAGTTGAGCCGCCTCCAGCAGGCCGACGACTGGCTGCCGTGCTTCTCCCTTCGTCAGGTTTGGGGCTTCCTGTTCGGTGGTCATCGTGTCGAGCTCATTGCTAGGGAAGCAATCTCCCGACACGCACCGCCTGACAGCGGCCTGCTCGAGCTCATCAACAAGGCCGGCTTGTCCTGCAAGCCGGCCTGGAAAGAGCGCTGAGTCAGGCCCGAGCGTTGGCTATTGGCCGATCGTCACCTGCACGCCATTGCTAACCTGCAGGGGGAAGACCGTCACTGAGCCAAGCCACCACACCTGCGTGTTGAGCGAGAGTCCGGTGAAGCTCGGATCGTTGGGGATCGAGACCGTGTGACTGCCCTGCGTCCCTGCGGTGACGACCACGTTCAGCGACGTGGCAAGATCGACCACGACGCAGGCGCCGGGCGCGAACTCACTGCGCGTGTAGGCGGGGCTCGGCGAGCCAATCACGGTGAAGCCCAGTGAGTTGGCAGGCCCGTTCTCGTAGCGCAGCACCATGCTGCCGCCGAGGACCGGCGCCGTTGCCGTGAGTTCGCAGAAGCTTGGTGCGCTGCCGCTCGCCGTGAGTTGGTCGACGCTGGCGACATCTTGCAACGCGAAGATTTCGCGGCCAACGGCTGGCTGAGTTGCGGCGAAGTAGAGCGCGCCGCGGAACGTCGTCAGAGCGCGTGGATCCGAGCTCGCCGAGCCTGTGGCAACGTCACAGACGCGCACGGCCGACGTGCCATTCGTGAACCAAAGCTCGGTGCCTTCGGTGCTGTTGGCTCGGGCCGGGAAGTAGAGGCCGCCGCTTGCGGCGACTCCCTCGCTTCGGCCGAACTGCTGCCCGCTCCACACCGCAACGGTGCCGGCAGCCGTGCCGTCACTGACCCACAAAGAGGATCCCGAGCGGAAGTAGATGTTGCCGTCCGCTGCGATGAGACTTTCGGGAGAGCTGCTTCCCGGGCCTGCGACGACATCCGCGACTCGCACGGTGCCTGCGTTTGTGCCGTCACTCTTCCACAGCTCGACACCGGATGCGCCGTCCGTGACCGGGAAGTAGATGTTGTCGTCGATTCGTGCGAACGGGATCGTCCGGAGGAATCCCGATTGGCCGGTGGGGCCCGCCAAGATGTCACGCACCAGCGAGGTGCCGGCTGTGGTGCCATCGGTCTTCCAGAGTTCGCGCCCATGCACGCCGTCGTCGGCCATGAACATCAGCGCATTGGCAGTCGCGATGAGGTTTGCGGGTCCGCTGTGGCCCGTGGAATGGATCTCGTGAAAGAGCGATGTGCCGGCGGCGGTGCCGTCGGTGGCCCAGAGTTCGGTGTCGCCAGCGGATGGATCGGCGACGAAGTAGACCCGACCTTGGAAGCGGGTGAGATGGTTGACGTTTGCGCCGTTGGGCCCCGGTTCGACGTCGATCATCAACGTTCCTGTTTGGGTACCGTCGGTGACGTAAAGTTCTGTGCCGGCACCGTTTTGGTCCTGAGCAGAAAACAACACCTTGTCACCGAGCGTGACAAACTGCGGGTCGAGCGTCGTGCTGGCGACCAGTCGCATCGTGCCTGCGAGCGTGCCGTCGGAAACCCATGGTTCTCCCGACACCGTGAGAAGCAGTAGGTGTCGACCGGCGATGCAGTGACAGCTCAGACCGCCGATGCTGCTGCTACCAGCGCCAGGATTCAAATCGATGACCTGCTGTTGGCCGTTGGCGTCGCGGACCCAAAGCTCGTCGCCGTGGATGCTGTCGTTGGCTGTGAAGAACAGTTTCTCACCGCCGCAGTTGGTGATGTGGCGCGGCTCGCTGCCGTTGGCGCGGACGTTCAAGTCGACGACGAGTTGGGTGCCGAGAGTCGTGCCGTTGGTGCGGAAGAGCTCGTTGCCCGCGGTGGGCGATCGGGCTTCGAAGATGGCCTCGGTCGCGGAGATGGCGGTCAAGTGCTGCGGCCGGCTGCCCGATTGCGGGTTGATGTCGAGCACGCGGAAAGTGCCCGCTGTCGTCCCGTCCGTGCGCCAGAGTTCGCTGTCAAACCCTACCTCCAGGCCAAAGAACGTGATCCCGCCGAGCGTGACCATGCCGAATTCTGGTTGGCTCGACCCGTTCGCGGTTGCGTCCACCAGCATCCATGTGCCAGCAGTGGTGCCGTCGGTTCGCCACATCTCTGAACCGTGCGTGCCGTCGTCGCCGACGAAGTAGGCCAGAGAGCCGCTACTGCCGACCATGCGATTCACGCCTCCCACTGCGCTATTGGGGTCGAGGTCGAGCACTGCCACCGTGTTGGCTGGAATGCCATCGGTCTTCCAGAGTTCGCTGCCGTTGGCCGAGTTGGCGCTGAACAAGAACTCGTTGCCGAGCAGGCATGACACATCGACCCGTGGGTTGGAACTCAGAGTGCCGGTTGCGATGTCTTTCAACAGCATCGTGCCTGCCCCCGTTCCATCGGTTACCCACAGCTCGGAGCCTGTCGAGTCTTGGAGAGCACGAAAGATGGTTCGTCCGGTATTGCCAATGTTGTGGAAGTTGTTGGGGAAGCTGCCGCTGTTGCCGGTACGGATGTCGCTGACCAGCATCGTGTTGGCGGCTGTGCCATCTGTAATCCACAGTTCGTTGCCGGTCGCGTTGGTTGAAGCCTGAAACAGCACTCGATCGCCGGCGGCATTGGTGAGCAAAGAGATCGGGTAGCCCGAATCTGTGCCCGGTTCGATGTCTTTGAGTAGCGTCGTTCCGGCGGTGGTGCCGTCGCTGATCCATAGTTCTCCGCCATGCGCAGGAGTGGATGCGCGGAACAGCAGCGAGGAGCCGAGTGCTTGGAAGTCGCCCGGGTTGGAGTTGTCCGGACCTGTGTTGATGTCCTTGAGGAGCATCGTGCCCGCCGGCGTGCCGTCGCTCGTCCACAGCTCGAAGCCCACGGAACCGTCGCTGGCGACGAAGCTGTGGCTGTCAGTAACACCTTCTCCCAA
>CBESZZ010000097.1:0-9477 GCA_965534055.1 uncultured bacterium
TTCGGGGTCGCCGTGTGCGGAGCGTTCGCCCTTCATGCCGAGGCTTCGGTGGACGGTACGGGCGTTTTCGTAGGGAATCTGAAGGTGGCATCGATCGGCGTCTCCATTCATCGTTGGATCAGCCATCACGGCATCGCGATCAACACCGCCATGGATCTGTCTCCGTTCTTCGACATTGCACCCTGCGGCCTCGACCCCGCGGTGGTCAGCGATCTGTCGCGCGTTGCGAACCGCGCCATTGCTCTCGATGAGGTGCGGCTCGCGGTGCGCGACGCACTGCCGGTGCTTTGGGAAACACCCGCGACCAACCCATGACCGGCACTATCGAGCTCGACCCCGACGGCCAGTCGCTGGTGATTCGATTCCCCTACCAGCCAGCCCTGGTTGATGAAGTGCGCGCGCTGCCCAGCCGCCGCTGGGACCCAAAAAGCAAAGTCTGGCGCGTGCCCGTCGAACACGTCGACGTGGTTTGCACGACGATGAGCCGCTTCGGCTTTGAGTTCGCATCCGAGGTCACCGGCAGGCTCGCGGGCACCTCTGCGCCGCCGCCCCCAGCGGCAGGGGCTGCGGCTGGCGGGACGCCTAGCCCAGCGTCGCTGGCCTCAGCAGGCGGCAGCGAGGAAGGCGGACCCAGCGAGAAAGACGCCGACGTGACGCTGTCGATTTCGCAGCTGAACAACCAAGCCAAGGCAGCACTGCAGACCGCGTTCCCTACAGCGGTTTGGATCCGCGGTGAAGTGCTCGACTGGGACAAAAGCAAGGATCGGCAGCACATCTTCTTCTCGCTGGTCGAGAAGCCCAGCCCCGACGCGCGCCCCAAGGCGCAGGTCGACATCGCGCTCTTCGAACGGACCAAGCAACGCCTCGCCAAAAAGCTCGGCCTAGACCGCGAAGAACCGAACGGCGACGACGACGCCAAGCCGAGCGCAGACGCCGGCCAATCTCTGACGATGCAGGACGGCATCGAAGTGCGCGTGCGGGTGAAGGTCGACTTGTATCCGGCCAGCGGCCGCTACCAGGTGATCGTCGAAGACATCGACCCGGAATTCACGCTCGGCAAGCTCGCGCTCTCGCGCGAACAGACGCTGAGCATGCTTCGCGAATTGGGGCTCGACCGCCTGCAGCTGGCGATGCCGATGCCGTTCCCGCCGTTGCGCGTCGGCCTGCTTGCGAGCCCGGACTCGGACGGCATGCACGACTTCATGCGTCAGCTCGAAGAGTCGGGCATCGGCTTCAACGTCACGCTCGTGCCGGTGAAGGTGCAAGGCGAAGGGCTCAAGCGATCGGTGGTCGATGGGCTGGCTTACTACCAAAAGCGCGCGAAGGACTTCGACGTGGTGTGCATCATCCGCGGTGGCGGTTCGCGCACCGACCTGTCGTGGTTCGACGATCCTGACGTGGCCAAAGCCGTTGCAAGCTGCCCGATCAAGGTCGTCGTGGGCATCGGCCACCAGCGCGATCGCTCGGTCCTCGACGAGATCGCCTGGTCCGAGAAGACCCCAACCGCGGTGGGCGCGCTGCTGGTCGGCACCGTGATGGATGCCCGCGCCACGCTGCGTGAACAGCGCCGCCGCGTCGTGCAAACAGCCCGCGAGATCCTGGCGCAAGCCGAGTCGCGGCTGCAGGTGCGCACCCACGATCTTTCACGACAGGCCCAGGGACTGCTGGCCGACGCCAAACGCACGTCCACCGAACGAGCCCAGCGGCTTCACCGCAGCATCAGCGCGCTGGTGCGCAATCTGCAGTTGGACGCCCGCAACACCGCGCTACGGCTGCAAACCGGGATCGGTTTGCGACTCGCCGACCACGGCTACTCGCTTCGGGCACAGACAACCCGGCTCTCCGGCACCACCACGCGCCAGCTCGAACGCACGGGGGATCGCTTGGACCAACAGCAAGGCCGCGCCAAACTGCTCGACCCAGCACGGGTCCTGGCTCGCGGCTACGCGCTGATTCGCGCAGCGGACACGGGCAAGATGATCACGGATGCCGGCGCTCTGAAGCCCGGCACCGCCATCGTCACCTCGCTTCGCGACGGCACAGTGGCCAGCACCGTGGATTCCACGGATCTCCACGACACCGCCGACACGGCTCACAAGGAATCCTGACAAGCCAAGGTCCGCGGAACTCGCGGCACCGGACACGACCACCTACCCTCCTGCGATGGCTACGAAGAAGAAGACCCCGAACTACACCGAAGCGAGTGACGAACTCGAGACGATTCTGACCGAGATCGAGTCAGGGGAGTCCGACGTCGACGAGCTTTCGGATCGCGTCGCGCGCGCTGCGGAGCTCATCGAGATCTGCCGCAAAAAGCTCTCTGCGACGGCGCTCGATGTGCGCAAGATCGTCGACCAGCTCGCCGCAGAGGTCGCGGAAGACAAGGGCGTCGACGACAAGGTCGCCACACCCGACAAACCCGCGGCGAAACCCACCAAGAAAGCCACGGCCAAGCGCGCGACTGCCAAGGCCGAGGATGCTGAAGGCGACCCCAACGCCGCAGCAGACGCGGCCCGACCAGCCGCGGATCCGTCGCTGTTCGACGACGACGACCCACCCTTCTAACGACTCGTCAAAGCCCACTAGCGCAGGACCAGCACCTTGGCAGTCACCGACATCTTAATGCTCTACGGCGTGTTGCTCGTGAGCCTCGTCGTCCACGAAGCGTCGCACGCATGGGTTGCGTACCTGGGCGGCGACATGACCGCGTACGAAGGCGGTCAGGTCACGCTGAACCCGGTGCCACACATTCGGCGCGAGCCGTTTGGCACCGTGATCTTGCCGCTTGCGATGTTGTTCATGTCGAAAGGGCAAATGCTCTTCGGCTATGCGCACGCGCCCGTGGATCCGCTCTGGGCGCACCGACATCCAAAACGCGCCGCAATGATGGCCGCAGCGGGCCCCCTCTCCAACTTCCTGCTGGCTGGGCTGGCGTTGCTTGGGATGTATCTCTTGGTGCACTTCGAGGTCGCGAAGCCGCGCTCGGCGCCGGGAGAGCTGATGCGGTTCGTCGATCCACTCGACAAGAACAGCGGTGCAGCGCTGGCCGCCTGCAAGATGGTGTCGACGTTCTACCTGCTGAACATCTTGCTCGGCTTGTTCAACCTGGTGCCGCTGCCGCCGCTCGATGGATCGGCGATCTTGGAGGGCTTGTTCCCGAAGCTAGGCAACGTCTACGGCATGCTGAGAACCCAACCGATCATCATGCTGGTGGTCATCTTTGTCCTCGTAAACTCCTGCTTTCAGTACGTATGGACCGTCGCAAGGGCGGGCTACTTCATGGTGTTCTGAAGCTGATCCGGGCAACTTGGCAGAACCCGCGAAACCGGAACAAGCACCCCTCGCGGCAAGGACGGGCCGGCGGTTAGTCTCACGCAAACCATGCCTGAGAGCTCCGCAAGCACCGTTCACAGCACCGCCGTCCGCGCTTCGTGGTTTGCCACCATCGCAGCATTCCTTGTGGGCACGAGCATCGCCGCCTTCGCGGTTTGGCTCGTGTTCGAGGGAAAGACCCCAGACGACAACGTACCGTCCGGGCTGTTCTTCGGCCGCTTCCACCCGTTCGTTCTGCATCTGCCCATCGGCGGCATGGCCTACTTGGCGTGCGTCGAACTCGTGCGGCTGTTCAAGCGCAGAGACCCCGCCCGCGTCCCGGTGCTTTGGTTCGTCGCCCTAAGCGCAGCCCTCGCAGCGTTCCTGGGCTGGTTGCTCGGAACGTCAGGGGACTACAGCGCAGACCGCAACTTCCAAGACCACCTGCAGTGGAGCCTCGCATTCGCGGGCAGCGCCGGTCTCGGCCTCGCGCTTGGCGCACTCGTGCGGAAGGTCCCCAACAAGTTGTTCGCGATCGGCTACGTCGTGGTGTTCTTCGCGATGCTCACCACGCTCACCATCGGCGGCCATCGTGGTGCCAGCTTGACCCACGGCGACGCGTACCTCACGCAGCATGCACCGGAGTCGATCCGCGGTTTCCTTGAGTCGGTGCTTGGCGTCGAAGTGCAACCGACCGTAGCGACGGCCGAAGAGATTGCGGCGATCCCCGTGGCTGCCCGCGAGGCCTACGCCCACGCTGTCGCACCGCTGCTCTCTAAATACTGCGCCGACTGCCACGGGAAAGGACTGCAGAAAGGCGGTGTCCGCTTGGACTCCTACTTCGCGATTCTGACCGTCATCGACTCCAGCGATCCTGAGGAATCTGCGCTCACCCACCGCGTGATGCTGCCGATGGATGACGAAGACCACATGCCGCCTCCCAAGAAGCCGCAGCTCAGCGAGCCAGAGCTGCGCATCCTGACCGCCTGGGTCGCGGCTGGCGCGCCACAAAATGCGCGGCTTGGCGACGGTGCGTTCAACGCCCTGCTGGATGACACAGCCACTCGCGAAGCCCTCGAAGCCATCGCGTCCAATGCAGTGGCTGCGCCGCAAAGCTCGAATAAGACGAATACCCCGCCAGTCGACCCGGAAGCACGCATGCGACTCGAAGCCATCGTTGAGCCAATTGCCGACGCACTGGGCAACAGCGCGCTGATCTTCGAAGCCCAAACCGGCACGAACCTGCACTTCCAAGCACCTGGACTGAAGGGGTCGCTAGACGCGGAGGTACTGAAGGCACTGCAACCGGTCGCAGAGTTCATCACGGAGATGGACATGTCACTAACCGCTACGGACGGAGAGCTGCTCAAGGCCCTGCCGAACCTACCGAACCTCCAGCGCATGACCCTCTCGTCGACGATCATTGGCGACGACGCAATCGAGATCATCGCCGCTCAATGCCCAGCGCTGAATGCGCTGCTTGCCTTCAACACCGAGTTGACGGATGCGGCGATTCCAACGCTTGAGGGCATGACCTCCCTGCGCAACCTCGTGGTGAGCACGACGAACATGACCGAAGAGGCGCTGCAGGGGTTAGGCGAACGCCGCCCTGAACTCTCGATCGTGCAGTGATCCGCTTGTCGAGGATCGCGCGGAACATCACTCAGAGGCTCGCGACAATCGCAGCCCTCACGGCAGCGCTGTTCGTCACAGGCTGTGCCGAACGATCGCCTGCTGTCGGTGCTGAGAACGCGGCGGCAAGCGCGGTGGACTTCAACACGTCCGTGCGCCCGATTCTCAACGCCCACTGCATCGCGTGCCACGGCGGCGTGAAGGCGGCGAGCGGTCTGTCGTTCCTCTTCCCCGAAGAAGCGCTGGTGGTTGGTGAGTCGGGCCGCCGCGCGATCGTGCCGGGCGACGCTGATGAGTCGTACCTTCTCGAACGCATCACCGACCGCGCCGACCCGATGCCGCCCGCGGATCACGGTGCGATGCTGGATGCGCAAGACGTCGTCGTGTTGGAAGAGTGGATTCGTCAGGGCGCGCACTGGGGCACGCACTGGGCTTACGAGCCTCCCAAGCCGGGTGACCCGCCGGCGGCCACAGCTTGGGCCAAGACCCCGGTCGACCACTTCATCGCCAAGGGCCACGCAGACCTTGGTTTGGAGCCCAATTCACCGGCAGAACCCCACGTGTTCCTGCGCCGACTCACGCTGGACCTCACCGGCTTGCCGCCGACGCCTGCGGACCAGGCCACGTTCACAACAGCCTGGAACATCGATGCTGACCAAGCCGTAGCCGCCGTCACGGACCGGCTGCTGGCGTCCACGGCTTACGGCGAGCGCATGGCCACGGTGTGGATGGACCTCGCGCGCTACGCGGACACCATGGGCTACGAAAAAGACGCCCACCGCACCATGTGGCCCTACCGAGACGGCTTGATTCGCAGCTTCAACGCGGACAAACCCTACGACCGCTTCCTCACGGAGCAGCTTGCCGGGGACTTGCTGCCAGACCGCAACGCCGAGACGGTGATCGCCACCGCGTTCCATCGCCAAACGCAGACCAACGCGGAGGGCGGCACCGACGACGAAGAGTTCCGCGTCGCAGCGGTGATCGATCGCGTGAACACGACGTGGACCGCGGTCATGGGCAGTTCGTTTGGCTGCGTCCAATGCCACGCGCACCCGTACGATCCGTTTCATCACGAGGACTACTACCGGTTCAAGGCGTTCTTCAACAACACGGCTGACACCGACGACGGCGACTACCCACGGCTCGTGGTGCCCGAAGACCTCACCAAGCGCGACGAGTCGGTCGCGCTGCAGCTCGAGCTTCGCGCGCTCGAAGCGTCCCGTGATCACAGCGCCATGGAGCTGAGCGCGGAAACGGCATGGGTCGACACCACCCTGCAGTCAGCGACACTGGACGGGGAGGGTTCGATCGAAGCATCACCTTCAGGAGTCCTGCACGTTCGCGGCACAGTGCACGCCCGCTCAACCTACGTGGTAAATCTGCTCCCCAACGACCCGGCGATCACCGCAATTCGGTTGGATGCGCTGCTGCCCGACGGGACAGACGGCCTGGCTTCCGTGGGTTTCCAGCTCTCTCAAATCGAAGCCGCGATTGTCGATGCTGCAGGCGCCAATGGCGGAGAGAGCGCTCAACCCATCGCGCTGCAGTTCGCAGCCACGGACTTCTCGCGCGGAGATCAGCAGATCGACGGCGTGCTGCGCGAAGGCCGAAACGGCTGGTCGCTGTATCCCTACCAGTTCAGGAACCACCAGCTCGTGGTCTTCCCAGAGGCCCCCGTCACGGTGCCCGATGGCGCAAGCCTCCGCATCACGCTGCACCACCGCAGAGGCACGGAGAAGTCCGACGCGCACAGCAAGCGCTTCAAACTCCGTACAACGAGCGACCCGCGCTGGCAGCAGGTATCCAGCAACAAGGACCGCATCGCGACCGACACCCGCGCGGCCACCACGCGCGACCGCATCCAAGCACTTGCTGGTGTTCGAGTGCCCGTCGTTTTCCAACGCCCGGCCTCAGCACAACGCGCGTCCCACGTCTTCGTGGGCGGCAATTGGATGACCGCCGGCGAACCTGTCCGTCCGGGAACACCCGGAAGCCTGCCGGACCTGTCCGCGTCCACCGACGCACCAAGTCGCTTGGATCTCGCGCGTTGGATCACGGCGGAGGAACACCCACTCACCGCACGAGTCATCGTCAACCGACTGTGGGCACAGGTCTTTGGGCGAGGGATCGTCGCCACGTTGGAAGACTTCGGCACGCAAGGTGCGAAGCCCACCAACCAGCCGTTGCTGGACTGGCTTGCCGTGCGACTCGTCGAAGACCACGGCTGGCGCCTCAAGCCGATGTTTCGCGACCTGGTGACCAGTGCAACCTACCGACAGAGCGCTCGCGCCAGTGCCAAGGATCACACCCGCGACCCGTACAACGCGTGGCTCGCCCGTGGCCCACGAACCCGGCTGTCGGCAGAGATGGTGCGCGACCAAGCGCTGGCGGTGTCCGGCCTGTTGAGCAAGAAGATGTTCGGCCCCGCGGTCATGCCCGTGCAGCCCGCCGGCGTGTGGCAAGTGGTCTACAGCGGGGCAACGTGGAAGACCTCGCCCGGCGAGGATCGCCACCGCCGCGCCGTCTACACCTACTGGCGTCGCACCAGCCCGTACCCTTCCGCCATGACGTTCGATGCACCCAGCCGCGAGTTCTGCGTCGCCGATCGACTGACAACCAACACTCCGCTCCACGCGTTGGTGACCCTCAACGATCCGGTCTACGCCGAGGCTGCTGAAGCACTGGCGACGCGGAGCCTCACCGCGCATCCCGACCGAGTCGACGCCGCGATTCTGGAAATGTGCCAACGCGTGATCGGGACAACACCGAGCCCCTCAATGCAATCCGAGCTACTGGCACTCTTCGAGTCCGCGGGCGAGCAGCTGGCAAGCGAATCGGCCGCCGACGACACGATCCAGACCCGTGCCATGACCGTCGTCGCGAGCGTGCTCTTGAATCTCGACCTGGCGCTGACCAAGTAAAACCCATGCACGCCTTCGAACACTTCGCCCGCGAGCGCCTTCAAGCAGAGACCCGCCGCCACTTCCTGCGCACGTGCGCCACAGGCCTTGGCTCCATGTGGTGGCTGCACGGGCGCAATCCGCTCGCTGGTGCAGGTCCGGACCTCGCAACCGGGGGCATCGTGAACGGAAGTGGCGATCCTCTGCGGATTGATCGCCCTCCCACCGAACCGTTGCGAGCCCTACCGCCGCAGTTTCCGGCCCGGGCCAAGCGCGTCATCTTCCTGCACATGGCTGGAGCGCCCAGCCAGCATGAGTTGTTCGACTACAAACCGGAGCTCGGCAAGCTCGATGGTCAGACGTGCCCGCAGGAGTATCTGGCTGGGAAGAGATTCGCGTTCATCACCGGAGTCCCGAAGCTGCTGGGTCCACAGTTCCCGTTCCATCAAGCGGGCGACAGCGGCGCATGGATCACCGACCGCTTGCCGCACTTCGCAAACGAAGTCGACCGCGTGTGCTTCATCAAGTCGATGCGCACCGATCAGTTCAATCACGCACCTGCACAGCTGATGCTGCAAACGGGTGAAGCCCGCCTCGGCCGCCCGTCACTCGGCAGCTGGGCGGTCTACGGCCTGGGCACCGAGAACCAAAACCTGCCGGGCTTCATGGTTCTCGTTTCTGGTGGCAAGGTGCCGAGCGCCGGAAAGTCGGTGTGGGGCGCGGGCTTCCTACCATCCGTCTACCAGGGCGTGCAGTGCCGCTCGAAAGGCGATCCGATTCTCTACCTGTCGAACCCTGACGGCGTATCCCGCACCGTGCGTCGACGCGCGCTAGACACTCTGGAGACCCTGAACGAACAGACCTACCAGGAACTCGGCGATCCCGAGACTAGAACGCGCATCGCGCAGTATGAGATGGCCTTCCGCATGCAGATGTCCGCCTCCGACGCGATGGACATCCAACAAGAATCGGCAGCGACGCACGCGATGTACGGCACCTCGCCGGGTCGCGAGTCGTTCGCCAACAATTGCCTGCTGGCGCGCCGAATGGCGGAGCGCGGAGTGCGCTTCATCCAGCTCTACCACTGGGGTTGGGATTCCCACGGGGCTAGCGCTTCGGAAGCTCTAAATCGCGGGTTCTCCGATCGATGCAAGGAAGTCGATCAGCCGATGTCGGCGCTGCTCCGCGACCTAGCGCAGCGCGGCATGCTGGACGACACGCTGGTGGTTTGGGGTGGTGAGTTCGGGCGCACGCCGATGCGAGAGAATCGTGGCGGCAAGGAAATGGCGCTGATCGGCAGGGACCACAACCCGGGCTGCTTCACGATGTGGCTCGCTGGTGCCGGCGTGAAACCCGGGCTGACGTACGGCGCCAGTGATCCGATTGGCTACGAGGTTGCAGATCGCCCCGTCGAAGTGCGCGACCTACACGCCACGTTGCTGCACCTGCTTGGATTCGATCACCGCGACCTCGCAGTCGATCAACAAGGACTGCGCATGCGGCTGACGGGCGTCAAACCCGCACGCGTGGTGCACGACTTGTTTGCGTGACACCGTTCTGTGTCGGACCTGGGGCGCTCGACACAGTGCGCGGCCGCGGCGATCAGATCAGGGATGCAACAGCGTCTCAC
>CBESZZ010000098.1:0-9474 GCA_965534055.1 uncultured bacterium
TGAACGTTGCACTTGCATCCATCGCACGGATCGATCCCGCGCTCGTGATCGCTGCACGGCAACGCCTCACCTCGAAGCACCCCATCCCCGAATTGCAGCGACTCGCACGTGAACCATCGACGGTGCCGATCTTCGCGGTGGAACTGCTGGATCTCGCATCCGGGGCAGACGACACGACTGCACGGCTTGCCAACGAACTATTGCGAGCGTCGGGATGTCTTGCGGACGGGCAGCTCCACCTGCTGAATCTCTCGCGGCTCGCGCTGAAGCCACAGCGGCGGTGCGCGCTGTTGGTACGCAAACTCCAGATCTTCCAACGCCTGTCCTCGACGGAGATCGCCGAGTTGATTGCGTACTCGGACACCAGCGCACCGCTTCTCAGCATGGCGTGGCTGGACCCCAGCGCCGCGAACACAACGAGACTGCTGGCGCTAGAGATCACCAGGCGAATGGGTTCGAAAGCACGCTGCATCGCACCAGAACTGTTGATGGCCGTCCGTAGCGCCCCCCGCCGGGTGGCACTAGCCGCGCACAACACGCTCGTTCACTTGACACCACAGCCAAACAACCCGCACCGGCAAGCTGCCCGACAGCACCTCGCGGCGGTTCCTGCTCGCTAGCGAGTGTCGCTACTCTTCGGCGCAAGAGGCGTAGAGTCGTGCGGTTCGCTCACAAGCAACGGAGCGGTAAGGCGCGAAAGCGGTTCCACAGGTCGGCGAGTTCGAAGCAGGCTGGCGACAGGCTTGGACGAACGAAGCCGTACCGCAGCGACGAACCAGGTCTTCCAAAACTTGTGCGCCAATCCGGATCGGACCACACTTCTCGAGATCGTTCTAGATTCCGCACGGAGTCGGCGGTGCGCCAAACGCAATCGAGTACACCTCGGTTTCGAAACCGTCGCTGTCCCCTCCACCACCGCGGCTGCCCCCGTGACGCCCCACGGGATTGCCCACCGCTTCGCTTGGTCGGTCCAACTCATTGTCACGAACCCAACTCGCCCTGTCTCTCTCCCTCGTGGCTGTTCTTTCCGCTTGTGCGGCAAGAATCTTCCTTCCAGCGACAGTTCCAACGTTTCCACGCGCGATGCATGACTACGCGCCGAAGGCTGCTCTCGCTCGCATTGCGATTCCTGCTCAGCGGTCCGGCCAATGGTTCCCACGTCTTTGGATCAAAGGCTCCGAATCGAGACGAGTTGCCAAGGTTGGCGAGCGCTCTATTGCGTTGAACCCACCGTATTTCACGGCAACTCACGAGCTCACCGTTGGCTTCAAGGGGTCCATCACGGTCGAGTTTCCGGCCATCGAACCCTCGGACGCCACCACGAAAATTCGTTTAGTGGTGCCGGACTTTGAGAGACTGTTCGCTGCGAATCGCCCTCAGACCATCGCAATCTATGGTTGCTTCCAACCATTCGGTACCGGCGTCGATCCGGAGACGATCGACCACGACATTGGCCGTACTATCTCGCTGCTCGAAACTGGAAATAAGCGGGTCGATGACGCCCAGCAAAATGGGGCGCCAGCAGTGCCTTATCATGAACTCAGCGCGGGTGAGAAGCTCGGTTACCCCAACATGGTCGTGCGCGATCTGTTCCAAAAGTTAGTTTGCCATCCGAACCTCGAGTTCAGCGTGAAGGATCGCAAGGGGAATAAATCAAGCAGCGACCTCTGGGGCGCCCCGACAACTTTGGTGCTCGGGACTGGAGATCAGATCTACACCGATAGTGGTTACCATGACTACGGGGACTTTGGCGTTGGCCATCCGCTTTCCGCATGGACGATCGAACGTTATCCGTTGCCGCGATGGACGGTGCCGCTTCGAGACCAACCATCTTCAGCGGCAAACCTTGCTGGGTTTGAGAGACTGTTGCATCAAGCGTATCTCCATCACGGATCGTTCGAATTCGAGGAGATCTTTCGGATGTGCCCAAGAGTGTCCACCTGGGATGATCACGAGATTCGCGACGGCTGGGGGTCCACCGGCGATGAAGAGAAGTATGAGGATCACTTCGCCGCCGCACGCAACGCTTTCGCGGCTCACCAGGTTGCGATGGGCCCGTTACCCGTGGAGGATCCGGCCTGGCGTCAAAAGAGGCACTTCGACCAGGAGCTCGACGTGGGAGGCCTGCCGATCTACTTGCTTGATTTGCGGAGCCAACGTGGCCGTAGCACGGAATTCCCCGTGTTGTCTCAGCTGCAAGAGACGGCCTTTGCGGACTGGTTGCAGCGCCTCGAACCGGGCAGCACCTATGTAGTTGTTTCCTCGATGCCGATGACTCCGACAAACTCGGTGATCGACGGTGCTCTGGCGGGCATCGTGGAGCCGGAGCTTCGCGACGATCTCAAGGACGGATGGCATTCGGGAGCGAACAAGCAGCAACTCGATCGCATTCTTAGCAGCATGATTCGTGCCCGAATCGATCGCGATATTAAACCGATCATCGTCTCGGGAGATGTGCACCAGAGCGCCTTGGTTCGGATCTGGTACAATGAGTCCGAGTCGTATTCGACTCATGGATTTAGCTCCTCTTTGCGGGCCGCTGGTAGGAACAGGGTCCGGGCGCCGAAGAAAGTTCGAGACTGGTATGCAGGAGCAAGACTCCTTGGCGTGGAGATGGTCGTTTCTGGCCTATCAAACGGCACATTTGACGGGTCCAGCTTTGCAGAATCGATGGCTTTGAGAAGGGAGCGTCTGTTGGAAAACCCAGATGTCATCGAGCTTCATGACGAAGAAGACCGGCGACTAGTGGGACTCAAACTCACGTTGGATCACCAAGTGATCGGGCCAAACTTTGGAGCCATCGAACGACTGGAGAGTGGCGACTTCGTGTTGCACTTCGTGGCCTATTCCTATGAGCACGAGACTGCGATGTTCAGCTCCTCACGCGTGAACTGGGACCAGCGATGGAGCGGATCACCCCTCATTGGCTCCCAGCAACCCAAAGCGAAGCGCGACTACTTTCTGATCGAGGCACCTCAACAACCGTCCAGTCCTCACTAGTCCATCGTCCGACAATCCCCAATCACGCCCCCCCTCACATCTGGTCACGGCGGACGTTTGCCTTCGTTCATTCCATGGACCTCCCGTCCGACGGCTCGCCAGAGTCGACGTCACTTCAATTCGCGGGAGATGTCGAGTTCTTCGTGACGATCTGCGAGCTGTGGCCCTTCACCCTCGCACTCATCAACACCCGGCGAAAGCTTCAGCGCTGGGCATCCTCAACCACCTCGTCGACTGCCCACGCAGTCGCTGTCGAGATGGCTCAGAATCCACGCAGCGAGACTCAGGTCGCGGGATCAGACTCGTCTTTGGGCGTCTCGGCGGCCGACACGTCCGACGCCGCATCACCAGCCTGACCGGCTGCCGTCGAGGGACTCGCGTCCTTCGGTGCCGGCTCCGACTCGCCAGCCGCGGATGCCTCGCTGGAAGCAACGCCGGCCTCACTGCCGGGAGCAGCCGCATCGGGCGATGCTGGCGGTGAACTGACCGTGGTCGACGTGGCTTGCGCGTCCGTCGGCTGCGCTGCGGTCTTCGACTTTAACGCGAGCAATTCCTCGGCCTCACCCTCCACCACGACGGCTTCGCCGGCCTGCGTGCGAGCATCGAGCCGCATGCGGAACTCACCACGCTCTTCGGGCTCCGCGGGGCGCCAACGATGCTGCTGACGCCGCTTCTGAATGGCAGCACCCTGCATGATCAAGCTGGTGACGTGACGTGCATCCGCAGAGAACACGTGCACGCGCCCCTTAGGCCCAATCACCACCGCGGTGTTGTTTTGATCGTCCCACAAGAGCGCGTCGTCCTTGGCGGATCGCGCGTCGTCGTAAGCCTTGGCCGTCGGACGATCGCGGTCCCGCGTTCGCTCTTGCGCGTGTTCGGTGCGGCGCGACTTGCGGCGTGCGCGTCCTGCGAGCTGCTTCGCAAGCTCTTGGAGTAGCGGCAGCACGAACTCCTCTTCGTCGACCGTTTCGCCCTGCGCTTCCTTGCCGGCCAGGCGCAGCGACTCAGCATCCAACTTGCGCTGAAATCGAGTCAGTGTCTGACCGACGCCGGCGTCTTCCAAGTCCATCAGGTCGATCGCGCCCACGGGATGCAACCGCAGACGGGGCTTGCCCTCCAGCGTCGTGCCGCGCACCAGCTGGAAGGAGAAGGCCGCCTTGCGGTCCTGCCCCATCACGCGGAAAAGTCCTGCGTCGACTTGGCCCAGGATCTTGTAGACCGCCGACTCGCGGCCGAACTCCGCCAGTTGCTGTGTGCGCAGGACGCGTCCGAGCGTCACGTGCGTCAGCACCATGTCTTCGCCGGCGAGCAGGTCGTCGATGCCCTCGTCCTTGCGCTCGATGGCCATAGTGACGAAGTCCGTGAACTCCGGCCGGCCCGTGCTGCCATAGCCGTCGAACACCTGGCGAGGTTCGGTCGGGCGACTCGTCGTCGCATCGGCGCGTCCTGCGAAGTAGCAGAACACCGAACCTGGAACGAGCGCGCGCTCATGCTCACGGACTTCGCGCACGCGCTTGAGAATCTGCTCGACAGCCTTGTCCGCCGACGTGCGCGCATCGTTGCGGGCACGAGGGTCGAGCGGGACGCGGACCGTGACATCCATGAACCTTGGCCGGGAAAGGAAATCGACACCTTCGACTTCGAGCAACGACTGCGCCATGTCGGCCAGTGCACGCACCGCCGTCAACGCGTTGTTGGCGCTGCGCGGCTTGCCGCCACCACCACGCCGTCCATCTTGCTGCTGGTTTGGACGACCGCCGCGGTTGCCGCGGTTGCCCTGCTGCCCATTGCCGCGCTGGTTGCTTTGCCCACCCTGGGGCGCGCCCTGACCCGGCTCTCGCTTCTTCCGTCCGCGTCGCTTCACGACCCGCGGCGGCCTGGACTCCTCACCCTCACCCTCGCCGGCTTTCGCTTCCGTATTCTCACCTTCTTCGACCGGCTTGCGGCCACGACGGCGACCACGGCGTTTCGACGGACGCGCGCCCTCCGGAGAATCGGGGGACCCCGCGGACTCCGCCGCGCCCTCGCCGCCCGAGCTTGCCGCCGGGGCACCCCCGGAAGAACCCGCGCCAGAGCTCGAGTCAGGACCCGAGGAAGATTCAGTGGAGATCGGGGCCACAGAGCTGTCACCGCCGCCAGATGGTGACGCAGCTGCGGGTGCAGGGCTGGCTGCTCCCCCGCTGGCGACGGAGGCGGCTCGATCCGCGGCCGGATTGGCATCCGCTGGGCTGGCGGAGTTCGGAGCCGAAGGCGCAGCGCCCGAAGAACCACTGCCGGCGTCGGCTGGTGAGGATGAATCGGGAAGCTCGCTCATCGAGGAATGTTCGACACCGCCGATCCGGATTGCAATCAGCCCACCCCGAGTTCCGTGTTCGCGCCCTCGCCGGGCCCCATTCGGCCGGCCAAGAAGGCCGCCGAATCGCTCGGCGAAGGAGCCGCAATTCTCCCGTCACCCGCGCCACGCTGGACGCCGCACCACAGGCAGCCTTCAATCCTCATCCCATGACCCAGGTCCACGATTCGATCCTCTCCGCGGTTGGCTCCACGCCAGTCGTCCGGCTTTCGCGCATCGCCGCACACCTACCCTGCGAAATATTCGCCAAGTGCGAGTTCATGAACCCCGGCGGCTCGATCAAAGATCGAATCGGCGTGCGCATGCTGCTCGATGCTGAAGCTTCAGGCCGCATCAAGCCCGGTGACACACTCATCGAGCCGACCTCAGGGAACACCGGGATCGGCATGGCGATGGCGGCGGCGGCCAAGGGCTACCGGATGATCATCACGATGCCCGAGAAGATGAGCCGGGAAAAGCAGGTGGTGCTCGAGGCGCTTGGCGCAGAAATCATCCGCACCCCGACCGAGGCCGCGTGGGACGCACCCGAGAGCCACATCGGTGTGGCGAACCGCCTGAAGGAAGTGATTCCCAACTCTCACATCCTCGATCAGTACGCCAACCCGTCGAACCCCGCCGCGCACGCGGAGGGAACGGCTCAAGAAATCCTCGAGCAGGTGGGCACCGACATCGACGCTGTGGTGATGACCGCGGGGACCGGCGGCACGATCAGTGGCGTTGCGCAAACGCTCAAGGCAGCCATCCCCAACGTCCAGATCGTGGGCGTCGACCCGGAGGGTTCGATCCTCGCAGGCCCCGGCACCGTGGGCTCCTACAAGGTTGAGGGCATTGGCTACGACTTCATCCCCGACGTGTTGGATCGCAAGTTGGTCGACCGCTGGATCAAGAGCAACGACCGCGACTCGTTCCGCGTCGCACGGCAACTGATTCGCCAAGAAGGTCTACTCTGCGGCGGGTCATGTGGCTCCGCGGTGTGGGCCGCAATGCAGGTGGCTCGCGACATGCCGGCCAACTCCCGGATCGTGACGATCCTGCCGGACTCCATCCGCAACTACCTCACCAAGTTTGTCGACGACCGCTGGATGCGTGAGAACGGCTTCCTCGAAGAGGACTGGGCCGTGGGCACGGTCGCTGAACTGCTCCGCGCGATGCCCAAGCGCGATGTCGCCAGCGTCATGATCTCTGATCCGCTGTCGCGTGCAGTCGAGATCTTCCAGCAGCACGGCTACAGCCAGCTACCAGTGACCGACGACGGCGCGCTCGCTGGCATCGTGACCGAATCCGACATCCTGCGAGTGCTTGTGGAAGCACGCCACTCGCCCACCTCCGCGATCGCAGAGGTCATGGAGCGCAAGGTCAGCACCGTGGCACCATCCACGCCGACCGCGGAACTCACCGAAGTCTTCGAGCGCGGAGAAGTTGCTCTGGTCGTCGATGAACAGAGCCGAGTCGTAGGCCTGGTGACGAAGCTCGACTTGATCGAGTATCTGACCCGCAAGCCGGCGCTGACCTAGTCCCGTTCGGGCCCGAAGCTCGAGGCCCTGGTTTTAGGACCTCAGCTTCTGCGGTGCCGGATCGGATGGCTGACTCAAGGGGACAGCCACAGAACGTCGCGTTTACTCTTTGAAGCGCACGTCATCGGGGAAGCGCTGCTTCGCCCGACCGCGAAGCGACTTCGCTTCGTCGCCTCGACCCTGCTCGTCGTAGAGGTTCGCCAGGAAGAAGTAGGTGTTGGCGTGCTTGGACTCCATCGCACCCGCCGCTTCCTGCTGCTCGATCAGGGTGTTGAAGTGCTGCATGGCGTCCCCGGTCTTGCCCATGAACTTGGGCCAGAACGTGTAGCTCACCGCTTTGTTGAAGCGTGCATCCCAATGCTGCGGGTTGATGTCCAGGGCTTCGTCGTAAGCCTTGTCGGAAAGGTTTGAGAGCGCCCCCATCTCGGGGCCAGGCTCTAGGCCCACCAGCTTTTGCAGGTAGGCGTCGCCCAACATCACCTGCGCGTCCGGGTCATTGGGGTTCTCTGTAACGTGCTGCTTGAACTGCTCGATGAGCTCATCGACTCTGCCACTGGCTTTCGCGGCGGCCCAAATGCTCTCCGAGGTTCGCTCACCGCTCATCATTGCAGCGAAGAGGTCGGTCACGGATTCTGGTTCGGGCTGCTCCAGGCGACCCCTGCGACTGACGAGACCCATGGACGCGCGCTTCTCTGAGTCGGGCTGGCTCGCGATGTAGCGATCCATCGCCGCGGCAAACTGCGCCTCAGAAAGACTCGGCAGCTCCGCGCGACCTGGTAGCACTCCGACTGGCTGCAGCGTCACCGTGTTCAGTCTCTCCCGCAGCCCAGAGATTTCCTGCTGGAGCTCAGCGAATCGCGCCTCCCCAGTAGTGACGGCCTCAGTCGGCGGCGCGTTCGACGCGCGTTCCGGCACAAGGAACCAAGCGACGCCGAACGAAACGGCGGCGGAAAGGAGGGCAGACGTGGTGACGATTGCGGCGGTGTTCATGGGGCGGGGCAGGGGGCGAGAGGGATCGACTGAGGGAACAGCCCTCTACGGACGCCCCCCCCAGACATTTTCGCTTGGCTCGCCACCGTACCGACGCCGCCCCGCCATGGGCAGCTCGAAGGCTCTTAGTTCACCGCTGTGGCGATGCTGTCGCGCAAGCCCGGCCACTTCTTCATGTACTCGACCCGGTCGGCCTTGATGCTGGCGACCATGGACTTGTAGGCGTCGGCCCGGCCGCTGCGCTCGTACAGCAACCGTGGCTGCAGGATGTCGAGATCGACTTCTTCGATGCCCGGCACCTTGGCCGCGACCTCATAGCCGAAGTCGGCATCCTTCACCCACTCGATGGTGCCTTCGGCAATCCCTTTCACGATGGCCGAGCTGTGCGGGATCTTGACCTTCTTGCTGCCCTCGACGCCATCGCCACCACCGACGCGGCCGGTGTTCAACAGGAAGACCTGCATCGGCGAATCCTGCAGGAGCTCCCACAGTCGGTTGCCCTGCTCGGCGTGCAGCAGCGGGAAGAACGGGTTCGTGCCCGGCACGCGCAGGAACTTGCCTGCTTCTTCTTTGCCGCCGGCGGCGGTTCCCTGGGTTTCGCCGAGCATGAAGTAGGCGGCTGCCTGCTCTGCACTGAGGCGTGCAACCCCGGGGATGATGTTGTCGTTGCGGTTCAGAATTAGCAGCGAGTCGGCGCGCCCGCACTGACGAGCTTCAGCCGCACCGGCCACTGCATCCATCCGGAAGACGGCGCGGCCATTCTGCGTGTAGGACTCGTTGAAGAAATCGACGTTGCCCGAACCGTCCTGATAGACGTTCTCGAGATACGCCGCAGGCTTCACGACCGCGTTGTAGATCGACGGTTCGAACTTGGGATCGAGACCGTAGGTCTTCGCAAAGCAACCGTTCTCGGTGGCGTAGACCTTGCCGCCGGGCATCAGTGCGACGAAGTCATCCTGCACTGGCTGCGATTCGTTTTGCTGCGTGAATGTCGTCGTGGTCTTGCCGGTGCCAGAGAGACCGACGATCAGGAGAGTGCGCTTCTCCTTGCCTTCAACCGGGACGATTTTGCAGCCGGCGTGCATCGCCAAGCCACCGCGATCGTGCACCAGCGCGTTCCACATCCGCAGACCACCCTTCTTGCTCTCGCCGAAGTAGTCGCTGTTGAAGACGCGGGTCACACCTTGGTCCAGGTCCACTGCGATCAGTCGATCGCTGGGGAAGCCATCCGCCTTCATGTTCGGCGTGTAGATGACGGTCAACTCTGGCTTGTAGTTGGCCAGATCTTCGGCGCTCGGGTCGAAGTAGAGCGCCTTTTGCATCGCTGCGATGTTGGCGTTTGCCTTCTCAACGATGAGCCGACACCGCGTGCGGAACTCCGGGTCGTCGCCGATCGTGCCATCGATCACGATCATCTCCTGATCTTTGATGTAGGCATCTTGCTTGGCGGCCCACGCCGCGCCATCCGCCTTGCTGATCGTTTGATCGGAGTGCTTGGACCCGTCGTCGGTGACGACGAAGGTCGAAGCTTTGCTTCGCGCCAGCACCTCGGTCTCGACGTTGTAGTTCCCATACTCCGTCTTGTTGGCGTTGGACATCGCAGCGATCATCCCCCCC
>CBESZZ010000099.1:0-9468 GCA_965534055.1 uncultured bacterium
AACGAGAGCGTTCGAATCGTTGCCGCTGCCGCCAAGATAAGTGGCGTAGATCAAGCTCGCGACGCCAAACAGCGAGGGTTGGAGGCAAACGATCGCGCCCGAGGTCTGACCGCCTGGGTAGCTAGACTGGTATGCCGTCGGAGTCGTGAGCATCCCTGAAGTGCTCGTCGTGATTCCCATCGTCACAATGCCATTGGCATCGAGGTACACGTTGTCCATGGAGATTTCGTTGCCCGAACCACCGTAGTAGGACCCGTAGGCAAGGGTGGTCGAACCGGCGGAGACGCGCAGGGTCGCCAAGAAGATGTCCCGCCCGCCGATCCGGGATGTTCGGAATCCGCTGCCGGTCGTTGGCACGTTGCCGGTGGTAATCCCGGCGAGGTGCACCTGCCCGCCCGGGCCATCCACATCCATCTTCACGGTCAACTCGTCACCTGAGCCCCCGAAGTAGCTACCGAGCAGAAGCGCACCGCCGTTGCTGGACAATCGCGCGACGTATGCATCGCTCGCGCCACTTCGAGTGGCGGCGTAGGCCTGGGCCAGGGGCAGATCTGTCGAAGTCGTCGTGCCACAGATCCACAGCGTGCCATCCACAGTGCGCTCTAGATGCCCGACTTCCTCGGCACCTGATCCGCCATAGTAGGACGCCCAGTTCAGCACAGTTCCGTTGCCGCTCAAGTTGGCGACGAACGCATCGTCCGTGCCGCCCGTTGAGGTTTGGTATGCACCTGGCGTCGCCGGAAAGTCCATCGAAGCCGTTGTGCCAGCGGCATACACCTGACCGGCGGGGTCAACGTCGATGGCGTCCACGCTGTCCAGTCCGGTGCCACCGAGCGGCGCTCCCCAAACCAGACCCGGGTCCAAGAGCAGCGCGTCTGCACCGTTCCATGCCGGCGCAACGAACCCAAACTCGGTCGGACTGCGCAACTCAAAGAAGCACTCGATCTCTTCGCGGGTGCCGTCCGCAGCGATCGCGAAGGTCCGTGGAGCTGTCTGATACAGAATTCCCAGCGGGGTGCTCATGGCAAGCCGCCCGTCGTCGGTCAGCGCCAGTTGATCTTGCCCTTCGCAGACCACGTGAACCTGCGCGAGCGAGGCACCGGGCGCGAGTTCGAGGTCGTATTCCACAACCCCGTCCGCCTTCCGAAACACCAAGTTGGTGTCCGGATACAAAGCACTGTTGCGAACGCGTCCGAAGCTCGGAACGCCCATCACCCGACGGTCGCCAAGGAAGTAGTTCCGCACACCACCGTGCTGGTCCGAAGACATCGCGACTGGGCGAGTCTTCAGGTCGCGTTGATCCGAGCCTGGAACCCGATCCGTGAAGCGAACATGAACCGCGACTCCTTCCGTGACGCTTGGATCCGCTTCGACTGCTCGTCGAGCGTGCATCACGAACCCCGCATCCGTCACCGCTACGTGCAAACCAGCTCCCGTGCTGGCATACCGGACCCAAGTCGGCCACTGCCCGAGGTTCTCGACGAACCCACAGTCCAGGCCGCGGGCGACTGTTTCGGCCTGGGCCGATTTTGGTGAGACGGGCTCTTGAGCTCGACCATCTGTGACGGTCAAGCTCGCGGCAACCAATCACGCCGCGAGCGCAGCATGTGGCGGAGAGCCGAAAAGCGTCGGAACACGCGCAAGACGCGCGGCAAAGAGTGAATCATGCATCGCAGCCAAACCTGATCCCGGGGATAGACGGGTCATGAGGGGTGCGTGAGAGAGCGAAACGACCCTGAGCCTATCAACTATTTGGAACTCTGACCCCTAGTCCCGCTCGGGACGACCGTCACCGGGATCCAGGCAGGTTCCGCACGAACCGCCGAGCATTCGTAACCCTCACGCTGAACTAACCTTAGAAACATAGCCATTCGACCCGCTCGCCGACACCCCCTGAAATTCGCGTTCGCTCCGGCGCAACGTCAACCTGCCCTTCGCGCCGGCGGTTCACCGCGATCCCCGATCGTGCCGACAAGCTGTGTATGGCGGGCCCACCACCCAACACCTCCAAATCGGTCTATGTCACCGCCCATTCCGGGCCCAGACCTCCAGAACCGGCATCGTTTCACCTAGCGATTCCGGACGCTACCACGTCGTGCGCGCTGCTGACGACGCTCACCGTGTTGGTGGCGATCTTCGCCAGCGATCCCAACGTCGACCCCATTCTCAGGGCGCTGTACTTCTTCGTGCTGTTCGCGTTCTTCCGGGCAGTCGATGTCTGGAACCGATCGCTTCGCGCAATGCCGCTGCTCCTCGTTGAAGCGGGCTATCTGGTTTGGGCTTTGGGGTTCGCCGCGGCCGGTTTCCTCCGCCTTCGATTCACCAACTCGGATCAGTCGGCAGAGATCGCTTGGCAGATCATCCATCAAGTCGAACGCGGCTCCGGGTATCTGCTTGGTCAAGGTCTCGTGTCGTTCGGCATCATCCTTTGGATTCGCGACCTGCTGTTGGGTCAGCAACGACTGCAGACCGAGGTCACCGCCCAGGCCGGCTTACTGGCGCTTTCGGAACAGGCACGAGCACGGATGGAAAACCGTTTCGTGGAAGCCGAACGGCAGGGAGCCGTCGCCGAGATGGCTGCGGGTATCGCCCACGATTTGCGCAACCCGCTGGCCATCGTACGCGGTGCGGCGCGGTCTTTGACTCGCAAGGCGCGCACTCCCGAAGACCTCTCACGCCATGCGGAAGTCATCTGCCGAAACGTCGAGCGCGCCGATCGCACAATCTCCACCTTGATTGACCTCGGACGGCCGCGTTCAGACCTGTTCGTGCACCTCGACCTCGGTTCGATTGCCCGCGACGTCGAAGGGCTGCTTGCTGTGGAACGACGAAACCATCAGGTTCGGTGGAGCTGGGGACGAATCGACGAGGCATTCGTGACGGTCGAAGAACGGTTGCTGTCGCAAGCGGTCCTCAACTTCCAGCTCAACGCACTCCAGGCGATTGAACCAGGCGGAAGTGTTCGTCTGTCCGTGCGCGTGTTTCGCTTTCGGCAACACGGTATCGAGATGGCCGTGCTGCAGGTTGAAGACGATGGCCCCGGCATTGACCCAAGCGTCCGCCAGAAACTGTTCTCGCCGTTCGTCACGACCAAGGAGAACGGTACCGGCCTAGGACTGCTGTCGACCCGTCGGATCGCGGAAGAACTTGGCGGCCGCGCAGGCCTCTACGACAGATCGAAGGGCGGCGCCCGCGCGGTGCTCCTACTGCCGCTGGCTAGGATGGACTCGCCTCGCACTCCAGAGCTGCCTTTGACTCAAGTGCCCGAACCCGTCGGATCCATGAACGACACCGTAGAGGCTGGCCGATGACCGGAACTCAACAGTCAGATCGCGCACGCATTCTGATCGCAGACGACGAACCAGACATGCGCTGGATCTTGCAGGAGCTGTTCGAAGACGCTGGCTTCATCGTGGACATCGCGCGGGACGGTCAGGAGGCATTGAATCGGCTGCGAGACGAGCGCCCTGACGTAATCCTCACTGACGTGCGCATGCCGAACATGTCCGGCATTGATCTGCTGCGTGAATCCCAAGCGATCGACCCGGACCTCCCGGTCATTCTGCTCTCCGCGGTGGAAGACGTCGCGACTGCTGTCGACGCAATGCGGGTCGGCGCGTTCGACTATCAAGCCAAACCATTCGACGAAGAGCGCCTGGTGTTGAGCGCGCGTCGCGCCGCAGAGCGCCGCAGCCTGGTGCAAGAAGTCGAGGAGCTCCGCTCAAAGCTCGGTAGCACGAGAATTCGCTTCGGCACCTCAACGCTTGCAGAGGCACTCGATGAAATGATCGACCTGGTTGCCCCCCAACCAAGCGTGTCCGTTTTGGTGCAGGGAGAATCGGGGACGGGGAAGGAATACGTCGCACGCGCGATTCACGAACGCTCCACCGTCGCTGATGGACCGTTCGTCGCCGTCGACTGCGGAGCGCTGCCAGAGACGCTGATGGAGAGCCAACTGTTCGGGCACAAGAAGGGTGCGTTTACCGGCGCAGACCGCGATGAGCCTGGACAGTTTCGACTGGCTCACGGCGGCACACTCTTTCTCGACGAATTGGGCAACCTGCCAGCTTCTCTGCAGTCAAAGCTCCTGCGTGCTGTTCAGGAACGCACCGTGGTGCCCCTGGGCGGCGGCGAACCGTTGCCGTTTCAGGCCCGCCTCATTTGCGCGACCAACGCAAAGCTGGACGAAGCCGTCGCCAACGGCAGCTTCCGTCTCGATCTCTACCACCGCATCGCGGAGTTCGTCCTCACAGTCGAGCCGCTCCGGACACGACACGACGACATCGTCCACTTCGCCGAACGCTTCTTGGCGGAAGCCTGCACGGATCTCGGTCGCCGCGTGACCCGGATTTCAACAGACGCTCTCGACGCGCTACGCGGCCACGCGTGGCCCGGCAACCTTCGCGAACTGCGCAACGTGATTCGTCGCGCCGTGCTGCAGTGTGCGGGATCTGAACTGACGCGCGCGAGTCTCGCAAGCCACGCATTTACCGCCCAAGACCTGCCAGCAGATTCGAGTCACTCCGATGCGCCAAGCGGTATTCCAAACCTTCAGCGAATCCCTAAGCCACATTTGCCTCACCCATCATCAGCACGTGAGGACCACCGACCACTGGCCGAGCGGGTCAAGGCTGCGGCCGATGCAGTGGAAGCTGACCTCCTTCGAGAAGCGCTGCTTCAGTCCAAGGGCAACAAGGCAGCAGCCGCTCGCAGCCTGGGAATCGACTACACAACACTCCATCGCAAGCTCAAGCGACATGGACTCACTTAGCGTGGCTCATTGCGGCCCGGGACCCCTCTTACGTCTGCAGTTCGAGGCTCGGAAACAGCCAAGCCGAGGATCAAGACGACGTTCTCCCAAAAGTAGATGTCCATCATCCAGGCGACGCCTGCGTGTAACGACAGCGCGAAGCCGTAGAACGCGCGCCTCGGCACCTTGCCGATCAATGCCAGTGGAGACAGAAACTCTCCAATAGTCATCAATGTGGCGCCGACGGCAATGGCGGTGGCGGCGTCTTCACCGCAACCGCTCACCACCAACCCGCCGTCGAAGTTCCAGCCTCGGTTCTCCGCGGCGCGAGTCGCCATGACCTCAACGAGACCCCCGCTCCAAACCCATTCGAGTCCACCGCTGGCAAGTCTTCGCGCGCCAATCAGCGAGTAGCCCAGACACGTCACCAGCAAGACTTGTCGATGGTTGCGATGCCGCTGGTCTTCCGTCGCGCCCCCCCGCTGGGTCGCTTCCCCCCAGAGCACAATCAACGCGGCATAGATCAACGCTAGCTCGGCATGATTCCCGTAGCTGCAGTCTCGCTTGAGCCATTCCACAAGCAAAACGCCACCGAGCAGTGGAACAGCAACAAGCTTGCGAACAAAGCCCACGCACACGACACAACAGAGCAGAGCCGTCAACCACCGAATGCCTTCCAGCAGATCGGGCGTTGCTGCCCATTGCATCCATCTCGCGACACCTTGCGAACCCCATACCGCTGCAGGTAAGTCGACAAGTTCTTCAACTGGGCTTGTCGCCATGATGACTGCCCAAGCACCAAACACCGCGACGCGCAGCGCACCGTGAGTTGCCGAACGGAACGAACCAGTCAAATGTCTACCCAAAGTGCGCGCCGCCCCCAGAACGCTTTTGTCCCCGGCGTGCATCCCAACCGCGAATCCGCGTCGCTCTCCCAAACCTCGACCCGAACGACGGCTGCTCCCGACGCGAGTTCCCACCTCAGGGCAACCGACCGCAACATGCGAACAAGCGATTGTCGGTCGCTTCCACGTCGGCCGACCAGCTTCCGCAACACCATGTCTGCGCGAGAATGATCCAAGCTCGGATAGAGACTCCCAAGCCGAACGGCGTGGTGAGAACCCTCATCGGTGACCGCCACCACTCTGCGTACCGTGGTCTCGTAGAGACGCCCCACATACATGTTCCATTGCTCGAACGGAAACACGCTCCCGCGCGCCAAGTGAACTACGACGATGGTCCCGACCAACAACGCCACTCCCAGCGCGTTGCCGGTAAGCCGTATCTTCAGATTGCCTTGAACACGACTGAGCCACCAAACGCACAAGGCGAGCGCCACAAGGAGAGTGGCTTCAACCCACGGGCCCATCACCGAACGTGGTCGTGAACCACGGAGCGTCTACCCAGTGTCCGACGCTCCACACCATCCGTAATTCGAATCACAAGCGAGTCCTGATCAAAACTGGCCAACCTGTTCGCAACTGAAAAGCGCACATTCGCGCGCAGTGCGCATCGTGCACTTGATCTGCTCTGGCTAGGAGCACTACCGAAACTGACTCATACAAAATTCCCAATAGGTCGCGAGGCAATCGCCCAACGAACCAACGATGACACGTCGGTTCGCTGGGCAAACATAGACACTGACTAACTCACTCGACGGGCTGCGGCGTGGCGCAGGTCTGGATCCTAGTGAAGACGTGGTTGCAGCCGATGGTCGAACCGCCGTCCGCGATACAGAACTTCTTCGAGGTGTTGGTCACTGCCCAACCTTTTGTTGCATCACCCTTGAGCGCGCCCTCGCGCTTCAGCGGGCAATGGTGGTTGACGTTGCACTTCGCGCGCTTCACGCCTGGGCACGCAACGTCAAAGGTCGACGCCACGAAGTTTGGCGCCATTTCTGCGGCCAACATGTCGACGTTCGCGTTTGCGTCCGAACCGACAAAACTCATGCAGAGCATGCCCACACCAACAACAGCAGACAACGTCGGTGCGACGCACCGCTTCGAAACAATAGAACTAATTTTCATCATGTTTTTTCCTTCATCAGGGCAACCCGACAAAACTCGTCGGCGTTACCGAACTACGCATGCAGCATGCGTATACGGACACAGTTGAAGCCTGCGCTCAGCCACGTTGGCGTCACGCAATTACTCCAACAACCAAAGACCCGCCTGCCGAAGCACATCGTCTTCAACCGACAAATCACGGGGCAAATTAAGGAATGAGACAAGGATTGTTCACTCCGGGTCGCCGCAACGTGCAAACTCACCGCACGACGACCTGAAGCACTGGGTTCACCGCGCCATCGAGGATGGACCAGGACTGCGATTGACCACCTTTGGCGAGGTCAAAGGAGACTTCGTAGTCACCAACCGCAAGCCGAGTCGAAAACTGGTCGAGGCAACCCGGCCCACACTTCAATCTTCGACGCACTGCAACACCATCAGCGCTTCGAATCTCAAGCAAGCCTTCCTCAACGCTCGCCAACTTGTCCGTGCCGGCGAAGCGCACCTTCGCCGAAATCCCCGACACGGCGCGCATCGTGATCTTGGATGGCGCCTGAATCGACGCCCGAAGGACGCGATTGGCCAAGCCGGCACCACGAAGCTCGAACCAATAGTCGCCAGCCGGCACGTTAAACATCGGTGGAACTGTGTCTTCGACCGGTTGGCTATCCAAAAATTCAAGGTTGCTATCCGACAAGATCACGACTGCTCCTCCTCGCAGACCGGGAATGGTCTTGTAGCCCTCCACTTCCACGGTGATCTCGTGCCCAGCCAGCGCGACCAGTGTGCCAATATCGGTCATCTGGCCATCTTGAACTTGGATGTCACCTTGCCTGGTCGGCGCGAATCCATCCAACATCACTCGAAGTTCGTAGTAGCCGTCAGGGAGCTCACCGAAACCGAATCCACCATCGCTCTCTCGCGTCAAGGCGCTGTCAGATTCCACGTCTTCGTCCGAGACGTCTAGTCGATTCAGGAACACCGTTGCGTGCTGCACAGGGTCGCCGCCGTAGTCGACCACCTCCCCGACAATCGCACCACTAGCGATCTCACGCCCCGTGACTTCCCAAACGATTGACTCTGTTTGATCCATGGTGACAATGAGCTCCGAAGTCTCGATCGAAGGATCCTTCACACGCAAACGAATGTCACCGTCTGCGACGTTGATGAAAACAAACTCTCCTTCGGTACCCGACCAGACCATGCGGTTCCAATCGGAGTCTCGGCCCATGGCCTGAACAGAGACGTCTGCAGTTACCACAGGTTCACCGTCTACCAGCACCCGACCTTCGATCACCCGCCCGCTAACCACCACGAGATCCGCGTTCACGGTACGGCCCTCGATTGCATGGACGTTACTCACCACGGTTCCAACCAGGCTCTGCCGACAATCGAGTTGAACGTCCCCAGGCGTCAGACCACTCAGTCTGTAGAATCCCGTCTTGTCCGTAACATCTCGAGTGTACGTCAACTCTCCCTCCTCCCCGACGCTCACCACGGCGTGCGCCAACAGCTGGCCTGCTTCGTCGCGAACCAAACCTTCCACGACAGCGCCCGGCGTCAAGACGATGTCTGCCGCGGTCACCACGCCATGGGCGATGAGACAACTCGTCGTAACCGACGCGTAAGTCGACGCGCGAACCACGAGTTGCGCCGTTCCAACAGGAACGCCAACCACTCGGAAGTGGCCCGACTCATCCGTGATCACCTGGCCCGGAAGCGCTGGACCACTTCGCCCGACTACTTCAATCGCGTCCATGCGTCCAGTTCCAGCTCGCACCACTGCACCGGCGATCGGTGTCCCGCCTGGCCCACGCACCGTTCCTTCCACAGACCCACCAGCCTCCGTCAGGCGGATCGTCACATCGAAAGCACCGCCTTCGTCGCTCACTAGGTAGTGCATCCGAGAAGGTCCATACCAATGTGCACGGGCACCAATAAGCAGCGGGTTGAGGCTAGACACCAACTCAAAAGTGCCATCATTCTTGGTCCAACCGACGGTGCACGCATCCTCTCCGATGGTTCCCATCGGTGCAGAAATTAGTTCTGCCCCCGCAACGGGGTCATTGGAACCGTTGACCACCCGACCCGACACTCGAGTTACCGCCGGGATCACCAGAGTCCAAGAAACCACTTGATTGCCAAGGATCTCTCTGAATTCGGTTGTTGTCGCAAGATTGCGGTTCGTCCACACCTTGAACTGGCCGGGGCGCACCCGCCCAAAGTGAGCAACGCCGTCGGTATCCGCGATGCATCGTTTCGCATGTAGAGCGGCGCTTTCACCGTACCTGCGCAGCAAGACCTCAACTCCTTCACCGGGCGCACCATTGTCAAATACCACCGTCACGGTGAGATCTGCAACTCCTTGCGCGGCGCTCACGGTCGGTGCGAGCGGGCCCAATTCGCGGCGTACCGGCTGCGGACCGGGAGCACCGATCGCGTTGGCCACACCTGAGGCGTCCGTTAAAGAACCGCTCAAGTCGTTGACTGGGGCTACGGGTTCGTCCACCGCCACCCAAACGATGATTGCCAAAGGCAAGACCACCGCAAACAGGATGGCAGCCCAAAACCCAACACCGCGGCGTCGGGGAGAATTCGTTTGCTCGATATCGTTCATGAAATACTCCTGCTATTGACCCATCGCCCAATCAAGCCAAAACCTACCATCGCAAGAAGACCCCACAACCAAGCTTGCGAAGTCCAATCTGTTCC
>CBESZZ010000100.1:0-9463 GCA_965534055.1 uncultured bacterium
CCAATCGCTCTGCGTGTTCGTCGTGGCGATGAGATCCGTGAAGAACGGGTTGTAGCCATTCTGGAACACGGTGTTGCCCGCGGATCCGCTGTCCACGTAAGGGCTGTGTCTCGGATCACCAAGGATCTGGAACCGCTCGGTGAGCGGGACAGCGGTGGCCGCCGCAGCCCACCAGCCATAAGTGGTGGTTTGATTGGCGGGACTGGTTCCCAGTGGGATCACCGCAGTGCCTGTGTCGTCAATCCAGGTTGTCACGTCGATGCGCTGGTCTGTATCCAGGATTCCGCCACCGGGGAACGCGGGGGAGAACACGTCCTTTGGAACTCGGATGCGCCAACGCGCAGAGTTCTTCGCAGTGGCGCTGACGCTGGCCAGATCACGATCGAAGCCAGTCGAAACCACCGGTGAAGGGATGTACTCCAACCCATAAAGGCGATCACCGATGGCAAGTCCGCCGGTGCCGACCACGGGTGAAGTCAGCGGCGTGTCGAACAACCGGATGATTGTCGCGTTGCTCGCTGCGTCGTAGACGACGTCGTAGCGCATCTCGTTGACGGGAGTTGTGGTGCCCACCGCAGGGACACCGTCGGGGGAATCGAATCCTCGATAAGTTGTTCCGAGCGTGCCTGGCACGCCACCGACCAGCCGGCGAATGCGCAAGGTCGTTGCACCAACCCCAGCCCCGTTGACGTTCTGTGACAGATCAACGCCGTCGATCCGGACCGCAATGCAGTCGGAGAGTCGTGGCGCAGTTCCTACGGGATCAGTCGAATACGCGTAGACGCGCAGCTCAAGGTCCTCGGAGTCTGAGTGGTTGCCGTCGGCGTTCGGATCACGCGGCGTTTGCTGGCGCGCGGGGTGAGTGACAACCCGAACATTGGGGTGTGAGGTCGGTGACCGTGCCGCGTCGCTGTAGTTCCGCATGGGTGGAACGGGCAGCGTCTCGCCGTGCAGGTTCATGAACACCGCATTGCGGTAGTTCACTTTGCCTTCGGCCATATCCGCCAGAAGGATCTGAAGCGGTGGTTCGTCGGCGTTCTCAAGGCCAGCCGCTACGCGCGATTCGTGCAGTTCTCTCGCTGCGGGCAAGCGCATGCAGTGGTTGAAACTGTCGGCAAGTGTGTAGGGGAGCGGGTTGAAGGTCGCATCAAAGCCGTTGAGCGGCCCGCCTTCCGTGCGAATCTTGCCGTGAACGTTGTCGGATCGGTAGACCCGCCCGGTGGTGGTGGTGGTACCTGGATACCAGTAGGCCCGACCGGTGGCGAGATCCGTCGTCGAGGATTCGTTGATGAACGGCGTGTAGTACGGATCGCGTCCGTAACCCAGCTTGGTGATCCAGTGTGGTCGAAAGTTGAGCCCGGGATTCTTAGCGGCGAGGGTTGATATCACGGACTCGAATTGAGCGCGCATGTCCTCGATGGTTCCGAGCTGCGACGTGACGTTGGCGATTGCCAGCATGTAGACGTCGTACGTCTTGGTGCTGGGGGCGGCCGCATGGGGGAGGTTGAGCACACCGCCGATGCGTGCCACGGTCCGTGCATTCCCTTGCACGTCTTCGCGCAGCAATTGGATTCTTACGAAACGGCTGCGTTCGTCGCCCGAGAGTTGATCCACGGTGATGACGCGAGTCCATTTCCACGTTAGGGCATCGGCGAGCGTTTCGTTGCCCGACATCACGTGATCCGGGTTCAGGGTACTGCCCATCTCGTCAAGCCGCGTAGTGAGGACCGCGTTTGGCACGAGTACGTCGTCGAAAGCCGCGAGTGAGTCGCCGCTTGTGATGACGCCAGCATCGATTGCGTTCTGAAGCTCTGCTAGCAGGCTCATCGCCTTTTGGTTTGCGAACAGAATGTCTTCGTTGGCGTGACTTTCGCGAATGCTGATGCCGATCTGTTGCACGGCGACGAGCAAACCGATTCCGATCATTGCGACCGCGACGAGTAGCTCGACGAAGCTGGTGCCCGACTCTGTTGCCTTGCGGCTCGTAGGAAGGCCGATCATCCGTCTGACCCCGCTGCTCTGCTTGGGCGATATCGCGTCATCATTGCGCCAAGGGTGGCGAGCACGGTCTCGTCGTAGCTGATCGCGCCGTCGATCATGGTGAAGGAACCGCGACTGATAAACATGCCGTTGATGACCGTGTTTGGACTGTTCAACACTGTGTCCCCGGTGACGTAGACCACTCCGTTGATCGTGGTCGCATCGGTGGGCGAGAACACGAGGTCGCCGTCGACGAAGATCAAGACATTGTCGAACGTGGCGATGCTGTCCACAGTGACGAGGCCGTGGGCGAACATCACTCGACCGCTTGTGCCGCTGGTGATCACCGGGCTCGCGTCCACCAGATCGCTGAACCGACGCAAGTCTTCTGTGCTCATGCCGAACAACGCTTGAGTCCCGGCGTCGTAGCCGGGTAGCTGCGCAGGCGCTAAGGCGCCCAGCAGTTGCGCGCCACCCGCGATGTCCACGATCGGCATCGCCACGGAAGTTGGTGTGGCGTAGGCGCGACCCGTTCCGCCGTCGATGATCGCACCGTTGCGAACATGCAGATCTCCAATGGAGTCGAGGCAAACTGCCGCCGCGGCGGGTGAGGCCATTGGGATACCGCGAATTTCGGTGGAGACGCGGTGGCTCGCTACTAGTCGGTTGGGTGGCTGGTTGTACGGAACGGTTGGGTCTTCGAGGCGGTAGATTGTGCTGCGCGCGTGGAGTTCCCAAACGCTGCCCGGGATGCTGACGCCGCGGGCTTGGCTAATGTCGAGCGCATCGTTGTGGTGCACTTCGTAGCGGCCCCACAGGTTGCCGTGGACCGGGAACTCGCGAACCAGCCCAATGGATGGATCCGTGGTGTCCAGCTTCGGGGGGGTCGCCGTCGGATCGTATTCCGGCGCGAACGTAGTAACCGGCTGCGTCCCCTGACGTCGGAACCAGGCAATCGCGTCAGCGATCCCAGATTTGGCGAACGTGCGCGACATCGCGATCCGGTCGTATCGCGCATCGCGATCCTTACGTGAGGCCGCCAAGAACGCTGAGTGCGAGACCACCATGCCGGTGGACACCAGCACGAAGAGCAACGCCCAAATCAGCGCGCTGCCCTGTTCGGCTGAGTTTTTGGCCTGGTTGGGGCCACAAGGTGTCCGGTGAGCGTTCATGGTGAGGGTGCTGCCGCATCACCTTTCGGCATAAACCGCAGCGTGGCTGGGGCGAATCGTCGGCTCCGGGAGATTGCCCCCAGTTGTCCACGGCAAGCGACAGCTGAACGGCGGTTCGTATCGGCGGTTGAGACGCAGTCCGTGATTCACTGTCCGCGCCGACGGCTCCTGCTTGCGCGGTACTGCTGGGCTTTCTCCGCAGCGCCAGAGACGCGGCTCGCGTCGTAGCGAATTGCGCCTTGCCTCAGAAGGAGCTCGCCAACGATCACGGTGCCGAGGATCTCGGATCCCGGCGAATCCATGAACAGTCGGTTCTTGATGTACATCGTGCCGCGAAAGACGGAGGGCACCGGGGAGACGATGTTCAAGTCGCCATCGACGACCATCACAACGCCTTCGAAATCTGATCCAGCGGGCAGGGTGACGTCGCCTGGGATGTAGATGACCTGGTCCTTCAGGTTTGTTGGAACGTCCGTGGGGTCAGCCACGACGTCGGCGAAACGTCGGAGTTCTTCGAGTTCCATGCCGAACATCGATCGGACCGTGGTGTCCAGCGATGGCACAACGATTGGGGGCAGCCCGCCCCCGACGGTGGCCAAGGGGTTGATGCCGCCGATGACGCCCACGAGTGCAGCTGCCCCGGCTGTGATGTAGGGCCGACCTGCGCCGCCGTCCAGGATCCCGGCGAGTTCCACCGTCAGCTTGTTTCGATCCTCAACGATGACCGCGCCTTGGCCGGGTGGCGTGACGGGAATGCCGCGAATTTCGGTGTCGACGCGCCCGGTTGCGACGAGTTGGTTGGGTGCCTCATCGAAGCTCTTCTGTGGATCGTTGAGGCGATACACGTAGCTGCGGGCTCCCAGCTCCCAGGCCGATCCTGTCGGTAGCGTGGGATCGCGCAATGCGGTGACGTCGTTCGCATCCTCGTGGCGAATCTCGTAGCGACACCACAGGCTCCCGTGCACCTGGAACTCTCGAACCAAGCCGATGGTTGGATCCACCGTGTCGAAGATTGGCGGTGAGGCGCCTGGCTCAAACTTTGGTGCAAACCGTGGAACAGGTTGAAGCGGTTGGCGGCGAAACCAAGCCAGCGCGTCTTGGGCGCCGGAGTCCGCGAAGGTCGAGGACATGGCCGAGCGGTCGTAGCGAGCGTCGCGCTCTTTGCGGCTGCTGGCCAAGTACGAACTGTGTGCGACGATCATGCCGGTGGAGACCACCATGAACATGAGCGCCCACACCAACGCGTTCCCGCTCTCGGATGAGTCGAGTGGTGCAGTCCGCTGCGTGTGTTGGTGGCGAGGTTGAATCATTGCGAATTGGCGCGCATTCCGAAAAACCGGTGGTTGCCGTCGGATTCTTCGACACTTGTGTTCCGCTCCTGCGGTGCGTTTGAAGAGATTGTCCACAGCGTGAGACCGGACGAGCCATGCCAACGCTCTCTAGCACTGTGTCGCGAACTGAGACGGTTGGACGGTTCCAGGCGCGGCCCTCGATCGGCGGGAGAAACGACCGTCAAGGCTGGGACCGGCGCATGCCGAAACAGCAGGAATCGTCGGCTGTGTGTTGCCGGCCCCAAGGACCGGAAACTCCGGCGTTCCCTTTGTTCCCATGTCTGCAGTTGCCCCCGAACTCGGATTGACCACCTCGCGCCTCGGCGCGTTCGTGCTCCTCGGTGCCGCGGTTCCTGGCGCCTTCGCTTGGTTGACTGGGGCGACAATCTTTGTGGCGGCGTTTGCGTCCTTCGGTGGCGGGCTGTTTGCCTTGGCAACTCTCGTGGTCACGCTGCGAATCGTGCGTGTATCGGTTCTCGAACCGTTGCAGGAGAGCTTCCGTGCTCTGGATGCCTTGAAGAACGACGACAAGGAGTCGTTCGTGCCCGAGCGCGGCCTGCCGCTGATCAAGACCTGCATTCGAAAACTCAACTCCGTGACGGCGTCCGTTGCCGACAACTCGCGATTGAGTCAAGCCAACTTGGTGTCCGCGGAAGCAGCGTTCGATCGCATCCACGCGGTGATTCAGTCACTGAGCGAAGGTTTGGTGGTCGTGGACTTCGTCGGCCGGATCATGCTCGTGAATACGACGGCCCGCGACATCTTGTCTAGGGACGGCAAGCCGCCAGAAGGCAGACAACTCGCCCAGCTGCTCACAGGCCCCCTGCTCGATGCTGTTGCGCAGGGCATGGAGCGCGTTTGCCAAGGCGAGGCCGCGGGGTTCGCGAATGTTCGCGACAAAGACCGCGTCTATGACGTCCGCGTTGTCCGGGTTCAAACCGGTCAGATGGGCGATGAGGTGGGCAACGTCATCGTGCTCTTGGATGTAACCAAGATGCACGAAGTCTCCAGATTGAAGGACGACCTGCTGTCTTCCATCTCCCATGAGCTGCGCACGCCTCTCACCAACATCATGTCATTCGTCGAGATCTTGGGCGGATTGACGCCAGATCAAGTTGACGAGTGGCGCGAGTTTGTAGACATCGTTGGTTCAGAAACGGGTCGACTCAAAGCACTGGTCGACGACGTCTTCCTCTACGGTCAGGTCGCTCAGTTGACGGATCTGGACCTCGACGATGCGCGCGTTGACGCGATTGAACTGATGCAACGAGTTGTGGCTTCGGCGCAACCAGAGATCGATGCGAGCGGCATCCAAATCACCGTAGAAGCTGAAGCTGGCGATCTGCATATGCGGGTCGATGCGGACTTGATGGGCCAAGCTGTGGAGCGCGTCTTGGACAACGCGTTGAAGTTCAGTGAGCGCGACTCCGTCGTGCGGATGACTGCGCGGTTGGGCAAGGACCACACCGTGGAGATGCTCATCGATGATGCAGGCTGTGGAGTGCCAGAAGAGGTGCGCGAACTGGTGTTCGAACGCTTCAACCAGGGTGGCAACGTGATGACGGACAAGCCCTCGGGGACCGGACTTGGGTTGTCGATCTGCCGTAGCATCGTCGAGCGTTTGGGTGGGGCCATCCACTGCGAAGCGAGTCCTCTAGGCGGCGCCCGATTCAGGCTGGTGATGCCCAACGGCGAGTCCGAGTCGACGCGGCTGTCGGACGCGGTGGCCAAGTCCGCGTCGAGCTGACGAGATCACGACGCCGCGAGTGCGGTGTCCGCACGGAACGGGCCGCTTCCGTCGTCGGCCGCATCACGGCACACTGCGGCCGTGCCCCGTCAACCTGAACAGCCCCCGACGATGCCGACCGGGCATCGAGTCGATGCGCCATCCGATGCCGCGAGTGTTGGCGAGCGATTCGCTAGGGCGCCCGGGCTGATGCTCGTGACCGACGGTCATGGGGAAGAGGCCCGGATCCTCGATCTCGTGGCGGCCTGCGTCGAGGGTGGCTTGCGGGTTGTGCAGCTTCGAGAGCCGAGCCTGTCACCGGCCGCCCTGAGCTCGATGGGAGCGAAACTCCAAGCCATCCTCGCGCCGGTGGACGGAATGGTGTTCCTGAACCTTGGGCGAGATGACTCGATCGCTGCGGAGGGCGCATCGGGTGTCGTCGTCGATGCAGCGTTTGATGGGATGCACTTGCCCCAGCGGTTGGTTTCGATGGAGAGTCCGCCGAATGAGAACGCGCCGTTCGGCTGTGCCGCACATGATCCAATTTCGCTGGCCGCTGCGCAAAGGCTCGGGGCGCTGTATGCCACCCTCTCGCCGATGCATCCGACGACTAGCAAGCCGGAGGCGCGACCGCTTGGACTCGCGGCGGCTGGATCTTGGACCGAAGCGGTTCAACCTATGCACGTCGTCTGGCTCGGTGGCATGACGGTGAACAATCTCCACGCGACACTGGCGGTGCCCGTCGCACAGCGTCCATGGGGCGTTGCTGTCTTGAGTGGGTTGGCCGATGCGGCGGACCCGGAACGCGAGGCTGTTCGCTACCTCGAAATCTTGTCGGAGGTTTTGCCACGATGAGTGCCGCAGTCGATTCGATGGCGTGGGCGAAGGTCATGCGCAGGTTGCTCTTGCCAGTCGCAGTTCTGTCCGCGGTGATCCTTTGGTTTTGCTTCGGAGTCTTGCGCGTCCCTAAGGGCATGGACACGACCCCCAGCGTCCCCGGTGGCTCCCTTTGTTTGGTGGACAAGCGCCAAGCGGCCGTCGTGCCAGGTGCGTTGGTGTTCGTTGACGTAGGCGATGGCGCGACGCTGCTGACCCGGGTGGTTGCTGTCGATCATGAGACGGAGCGCTTCACCTGCGCGCACGATGAGGAAACTTCACGATTTGCCAGCTACGCGGGCGAGCTGCCGCTTGCAGCGGTGCGGAGCACGGTGCTCGCGACGTTCCTTCCCGACCAAGCGGCTGAGGAAGTGCCCCGTTGAGCGAACGGGATTGGACTGCTCGACTGGAGACCTACTTTCCGCGTAGCCGGGGAACCGTGGTGGGTTTGGGCGACGATGCGGCGGTGCTCCGAGTCCCCACCGGCCGGCTCTTGGTCGCGGCGTGCGATCCGGTTGTGGTGGGAGTGCATGCGGAGCCGGGGACCGCGGGTGGGTTGCTGGCCCGAAAAGCGGTCGCTCGAAATCTGGCGGATTTGGCGGCGATGGGGGCGCGTCCGCTTGGGCAGTTGGTTTCCGTGCTGCTGTCGCCTCACGCTGATCAGAGGTTCCACCGAGCCCTGACACGCGGGTTCGCCCAGGCGGCTACTCGTTGGAACTGTCCGGTCCTCGGCGGGGATACCGGCCGGACGCCGGGGCCTACGACCTTGACCGTCACCGCGCTGGGGACCGTGCAGCCAAAGCGGATTCTGCGTCGTGACGCGGTGCGGGCTGGAGATGCGCTTTGGGTCACCGGTGCTTTGGGCGGATCAATCTCGGGCAGACATCTTCGCTTCGAGCCACCGCTCGCGGCAGGCGAAGCGCTCGGGCGTTGCATGCATGTGGGTGGGGTTCTCGATGTAAGTGATGGTCTGCTGCTGGACCTGGCCACGATGCTTCGTTCAGGGAGTGAACTCCGGGGTCGAGAACTCGGTGCGGTGCTCCACGCTAGCAGCGTGCCGGTGACGCGTGCCGCGAAGCAGCTCGCCAAGTCGAGCGGTCGCTCGCCACTCCATCACGCGTTGTCCGACGGTGAAGACCACGTGCTGCTGTTCTCAGCACGTCCGCATTGGCGACCGGCTCGGGTGGAGGCGCTCGCGCAGTGCACCAAGATTGGCACCGTGCGAGACCAGCCTGGGCTGATGCTGCGTGGAGAGCGCGGTGCCTCTGCTGAGGGCGACGGCGCTGAGGAAGTCCCGCTTCGTGTCGCAGGGTATGAGCATTCGATGCCAGCTCGGAAGCCGGACACCGCAACGACCAAGGGCGCCGTAACTCAACGCAGGGCGACGCGCCGATGAATACACTTGAGATCCAGCTCGCATCCGCTGAAGCCACCGCGTCGTTGGGCGAAGTGCTCGGTGCCGGACTGCGCAGCGGCGAATGCCTTGCGTTGGTAGGCCCGATGGGCGCGGGCAAGACCACGCTGGCTCGTGGTTTCGCGCGTGGAGCCGGGGTGGACGATCCCGAGGAAGTCGCGTCGCCAACCTACCTGTTGGTGGTGGAGCATCCTGGCGATCCGGGGTTGGTGCACGTGGATGCGTATCTCCCCGAAAAGACGCGGGGCTTCCTGGAGGAAGGCGGTTCCGACTACCTCGCCGAGGCGCCGGGAATCCTGCTCGTGGAGTGGGCTGATCGAATCGTGGACCTACTGCCTCGGGCGTCGTTGACCGTGCATCTGGTCCCGGTGGACGGGGGTCGGCTGGCACGGGTCATTCCGCCGGACGATGGCTGCTTCACTCGGTCGCTGGAGCCGCTGTGGTCGGCACTTGGGGCGTTTTCCGGCTAAGATAGGAAAGGTCGCTGAATCCCGGGGATCGCAGTGAACCAGGGGGGCAGTGACTCCGTTCCGGTCCACCGTCGGCAATGCCGATGAAGACCTGTCGGTCTTTGCCACCCGACTCCAGCCCTCGCCCCTCTCGTGACGCCACCATCCGACACTGACCGCAAACCAAGCAGCCCCAAGGCGCGCTCCCGCAGTCGCGGCTTGGCTGCTGCCGGGCGAGCCCCGCGATTCGACTGGCTGTCGAAGCATCGCGATGGCGACGAGCAGGCGTTTGGCGAGCTTGTCGAGGAATACCGGCAACCGCTGCTTCGGTTCTTCGCCCGCCTGAGCTGGGACCGGGGGCGAGCCGAGGATTTCGTGCAGGAAGTCTTCCTGAAGCTTCTGCGGACTGCGGCGTCCTACCGACCCGAAGGGCACCTCAAGACGTTCGTCTATCGGATCGCGACGAACCTGTGGATCGACCACTACCGCGCAAAGCGGCCTCGCCCGCGGCTGTA
>CBESZZ010000101.1:0-9457 GCA_965534055.1 uncultured bacterium
TACCGCGTCGCGATGCAGTCCCGCGGCACGACGGACAAGCATCAGAACGACGTCTTTCGCGCCATCGATTCGCTGTTGGTGTTCTCCGAGGCGCGCACCTTGAAAGGTCTCAGTCGCGACAGTTTCGACGGATGGATTGCTGAGCTTCGCGGGCTTGGCAAGTCGCAGAAGACGATCCACAACTACGTGTTCGGTGTGAAGACGTGGGTGAAGTGGCTCGTCGAGACCAAGCGGCTTCGGGAAGACTTCGCCACGGGCGTGAAGATCAAGCGCACCGATGCTGGTCGCGTTCGCCTGCGGCGAGCCTTCTCCGTCGATGAGTTGATCCAGCTCATCGAGGGCGCCCCTCAGCGAAGCGTTCAGCGCTACGCGGAAACCCATCCTGGCGCGACGACCAAAACCCTTGAGGTTTTTCGGCAGGCCGGCGAACGGCGCGGCATGGCCTACAAGCTCGGTGCGCTCACCGGTCTGCGGCTCGAAGAGATGCGCGCGCTTTGCTGGGCGGACATCAAGCCGCACCGCGACAATGCCGGCGTCGAGCGATGGTTCTTGGAAGTCACGCCGCAGACCTCGAAGAGCCGCAAGCGTGTGCAGTTGCCTATCGGCGACGAGTTGGCCACCGCCCTGCAGGAATGGCGAGTCACCAACTCCGGGCAGATCGGTCGCCCGGTGCGCGCGAGAGACCCCGTGATCTGCATGAAGAAGGGGGGCAGCATCGCTCCCGGCGTCATCAGGCACTTGGTGCGGATGCTGTATCTGGACGCCAAGTTCCTCGGGATCCCGCGCGTCGACGAGACGGGTCGGACCATCGACGTGCACGCGCTTCGCTACACGTTCGCGAGCCTGCTGATCCTTCAGGGAGTCCATCTCTTCGAGGTGCAAAAGCTGATGCGGCACGCCAAGGTCGAGACCACCGTGCAGGTCTACATCGATCTGGGCCTGGAGCACTTGCTCGACCGTTCGAAGCACATCTCGTTGACACCAATTTTGACACCCACAGAGACACTTTTCGACCGGAACGCACCGGTTGAAGGCGCGACCCGCAACCCTGAACAGAGGCGAGGCTAGTCCATGCAACAGGCCCTTAGACCCCCGACATCAAGCGCGAGAAGCGTTGTCGGCATCACCGCCGTTTCGACCACTCGAGATTGCAACACCATCACGCGTATGGTTCGATTCCCGCCGCCTCCACCATTCAACTCCCCACTGCCGTCGGGGGATGCAGTCGAACAGTCGTTCGACTTGCACCGAACTTTGACACCCTGGTTTCTCCCCTGGCTCATGCCGGTGGAGGCCAGGGGAGTCGAACCCCTGTTTGGCACCTAAGAAGTCGCTCGCTGCCCAGGCTACTGCCGACCACGGTTGGGGGAGGGCGATGTGCACGACAAGAGTTGGCCAATCGAGATCATGCATCGCTGGCAATCGCGGCGTCCTGAGTCCTTGTGACGCAGGAGATCTGGCCCTGCTTTTGTGGCCTGGCTCGAAGTCAATCGGAGCACCCGCGCCTGAAACGCTGAACACTTTGGAGGAGACTGTTCACCCGACACGAAGGGTTGGCATTGTTGCAGGGAGGGAGCGATCACGTGCTCAGGAGCGAATCTGGCACAATACCTGACGCCACGGTCGAGCATGAAAGCTCTGTTCGAGTCTCCAATTCCCCGCGCGAACCGTCAACCATGATTACAAAGATGGCTGCCCTATGGACTTCTCTCATGCTCGTGTCGGTCACGGCATGCAGTGCAACGGAATCTAATCTGCACGCCACTGAGATCGGCGCACAGGAGGTCTCTCTACCGAGAGATGCGAAAGCGGGTATGTACTGCCGCTGGCTGCGTACCGGCGGCGACATCGTGGAGGAAGAGCGTGCCTGCGTCGAAGGTCCACCGGGAACGCTCACGATTGAGTCGCGCCTGACCCATAAGGACGGAAGCAGCATCGTGACTGCGGCGAGGTTCGCCGCGGACGGGGCATTGCTCGGTGTGTGGCGAGGGCCGCGCGGCGGAGTTGGTCGGCAACTCCAAGTCGTGGCGGGTGATGCCGATGAGCTTTTGGAAAAAGCGAACGCTATGGGGCGTGAGCACGGCGTCGAGGCGACGACGAACCAGCAGCTGACCATGGATACGATCGTGACTCCTGCTGGACCGATTGCTTGTCGACGGGAGCGCATCGAGGCGTCGGTATTGTTCTTCTCCGGAGAGGTGACCTCGTGGCGCGCGATCGATCCGTTGCCACTCTCTCAGTTGGTACGCTTCAAGGCCGACATGGTTGCATGGGACGAGCAGACGGACCTCGTCGCCTATGAGTGGAGCGGCGCTGTGCCAACCCTGCAGATTCTCGATGTGCCATGATCATCGACTCAGCGAGCAGAATTGATGGAGATTGATCACCGCTACCCGTGGGCGTGGGTTACTTCCCGCCCTTCGGTTCCCGATCATCCAGCCTCGAATGCGGCAAACACTCGCACTTGGCCGAGAAGTTCACGACGCTGACTTGTAATTGCAGCCCAACGAGTTGGCTCCTTGTTGCTGCTACGGGCCGCACGGCGGCTGCTCAGTCGGGGGTGAATGCACTACCCGCGTCGCCGCCTTGGCAGCCCGGAAGCGAGGCCCGATGAGGGACGCGAGACCGTCCGAACGTTCGAACTGGACGTGAAGGAAGACCAAGCTTTGGAACGCGAGGTCAGCTCGCTCGTTGAAATGCGCCCCACGGCGAGATCATCGCCAATGTTTGAATCCACGGGCTATGAACCAAGATCCGAGCCATGAGTACCCCAAAGACAGTTCTCAGCATCCACGGCAACAACGAATCCCACTGGGTGGGTGATGGGTTTCCGGTCCGTTCGTTGTTCAGCTACCAAGAGTTCGGCGAGCAGCTCAGTCCCTTCCTGCTGTTCGACTACGCGGGCCCTCACGAATTCTCGCCGACAGAGCAGCGGCGTGGAGTGGGGGAGCATCCACACCGTGGGTTCGAGACCGTGACGATCGTCTACGACGGTGAAGTCGAGCATCGCGACTCGTCAGGTGCTGGCGGCAAGATCGGGCCTGGAGATGTGCAGTGGATGACCGCGGGGTCTGGAGTCGTGCACGAGGAGTTTCACGGTGAAGAGTTCGCGAAGCGCGGAGGGTCGTTCGAGATGGTGCAGCTGTGGGTGAACCTGCCGGCGACGGACAAGATGTCGTCGCCGCGCTATCAGGAGATCCTCGATGCGGATATTCCTGCGGTCGATCTCGACGAGGGTCGGGGTTCGCTCCGGGTCATCGCTGGAGAGCACCGCGAGACGCGTGGGCCGGCGAAGACTTTCACGCCGATGCAGGTCTTGGATCTGCAGTTGACCAACGATGCCGTGGTTGAACTTGCTGTTCCCGATGGGTTCAACGCAGCACTTGTGGTTCTTCGCGGTTCACTGCGTGTCGGCGACGAACAGGTGGTGAAGTCTGCGCAGTTTGCCTTGTTCGACCCAAGTGGCGACACCGTGCGCATCGAAGATGGGCAAGGCGCGCGAGCGTTGCTGCTGAGCGGCGAACCAATCCTGGAACCCCTGGCAGGGCGCGGACCGTGTGTGATGAACACCACGGACGAGATCCATCAGGCCATCGCCGACTTCCAGGCCGGGAAGATGGGCAGGCTTGCGTGAGCGAAACGTCGCGCGGATGAGCGATCGTCTTCCGCGTGCCGATGATTCAGCGCGGTTGTCTCTACCGACGCGCGTTGGAACCCACTTCGAACAGCACCTCGGCGTCGTCGCTGCCAAACGTCCAGCGTTCGATCCGCGTGGGGCTGTAGACGAGAACGTGGTTTTCGTCTGGTAGCGCGGTGTAGCGCAGTAAGTCGGCGGCGCAGCGCGTCGCGGTCAGGAGGTCGCCGTCCAGTCGGACATAAGCTGATTGGCGCTCACCGGTCGTCTTGTTGAGCAGCGTCACCATGTGAACGCTGCCGCCGTTCGGTGCGCGAACCGGAGTCTTGTGCATGCGCCAATCGGCGGAGCGGAAGCTCTCGACCTCCATGCCGTCGAATCGCGTGTCGCTCCATCGAAGCGGTTGCCGCGATCCCGTTTCCGGGTCGTAGATCACCCCATCACCATCGCTCGTGGTTAGCAGCAAACGGGCGTCGCCAGCGAGAGCGTGGAACGACTCGTCTTCGCCGAGGCCTAGCGGTCGACGTTCGTCCGTCTCCGGGTTCCAAAGCTCCAAACTTCCAGGCATGCGTCGTCCGTAGGAATCTTCGTGGATCGGTTCGACGATCCACCAGCCTGGGCGCACCCACGGGCGGATCGAGAAGTGCTCGGGGATCGTCACGACCCTGCGCCGCGCAAGGTCCACGACTTGCCGCTGGGCTAACCCGTCGCGGTGGGCTTCGACGAAGCCGAAGCCAGCGCCAAGGCAGAGAGTCGTGTCGTCGGGCCGCTGCAGGTTGGATTGCGAACCATCATCGGACCGGTCGAATTGGACGGTGCGGCCTTCAAGCCAGGCGCGGCTGCCGTCCGGCATGGCAAAGGGCGTGGTGATGCGCGCGGCTTCGCGTGCTAGTTCGCGCAGATGGTCCGGTAGCGGGCGAGACGCGTCGTTCTCGAGGATGGCGCCAGATTTGCCATCGAGGACAGACTTCCGCACCAGTTCCTGGCCGTCTTTGGATGTGTGGTTGATGCCGAGCAGCGGCTGCGGTCCCTGCAACCCTGTGACGAATTCAGCGCCCGTGGTCAGGCTGCCGATGCCGCAAAGGCTGGCGTGCGGACCCGCGATTTGTGTCCACGCTCCCGTTTCGAAGTTCACCATGCAGACGAAACGGGGGCGAATCCCAGATCCTCGGTTGCCCCAGTTGCGTGCCAGATCGATGAATGCGTGGGTTCCACCGACTCCCAGATGGACCTCGTGAATGCGCATGTCCGCGTCCTGCGGATCCGCGTGATAGAACGCCCAGAGACGGTCAGCACACCAGCCGTGGATCGGCGCGACGAAAGCGCCTGCAGCCAGAAGTGTGCAGCCGACGGTGGTCCAGCGCGGCCCAAAGCGCAGCCCGCGCGTGAACGAAAGCCACGCTGCGAACGTGCCGCCGATCAGTGTCCAGATCAACGCCGTGACGATCGCGGTGGTGCTGACCGGCACGTCCCAACCCGCAACGATGAGTAAGACCGGTGCGGCGATGACGGCGAGGGTGAACGCTGTTGCCGGCAGCACGGCGGATCCCCGTAACATCCAAGTCGAGACGGCAAACGCCCAGGGCGCGCAGATCGCTACCGCGAGTCCCACGGCGAGCATGACGCGCGGCGCGAAACCGAGTGAGTCCACCTTGCTGACGATGTCGCGTTGCGCGACCAACCATTCGCAAAGCGTGCCGATGCCCAGGCCGATGGCGAAGAGCGCCACGATCCCAAGCATCAGAGCTGTGAACTTCGCCGCGAACGCGAAGCGCAGGGCCCGCGGCGTGCGAAGCAGGAAGCCGAATTGCCCGCGACGGTGTTCACCTGTCACCAGATCGCTTGCCAGGATCAGCAACCCGCCGGAAAGGGCCACAATGACGAACCAAACCTCAAGGTCCGCCGGGATCACGCTTGCCGGAGCCAGTGTGCCGAAGCCCAACGCCACGATGAGCAGCGTTGCGGCGAGCACGCCAAGCGGCATGCGTTGTTCGTTCCATTCCTTGTTTAGGTGTGCAATCCACATATCAGTCTCCTTCCGTTGCTGCGTCCCCGACGCGAAACAGGATCTCGCGTTGGTCAGAACCGAACGTCCAGCGCTCGATTGTCTGGTTGCGCACGACGACCACGAGCTCGCCGTCGTTCTGTATGGCGACGACCTGGAACGCGTCATCGGTGTCGATGCGTATGCAGGCGGCGGGTGTCAGGGCGTTGCCCTGCCGTCGTGCAAAGCTGCGCAGGACCTCACCGCGTTCGTTGGTGGCTTGAATTGAGAGCACGTCTGCGCCTTCCGGAGTTTGCATGCAGAGCCACCGACCAGTGACCGTCGCTTGATCGAGAGCGATCCCCTCGCGTCCTAGGACAAGCGATTGACGCGTCTTTGAATCGGGATCGAATAGCAGTGGTCCGTCGTCTGACTGCACAAGCACTCTGCCGTCGAGCATCAGGCCCTTCGGTGTCTCTGAGGACTCGAGTTCTGTGGTCGTCAACGCGGCGGTGTCTGGGTCCCAGCAGACCAGCGTTCGATCTTCGGGCTTCCGTTTGGCGTAGAGATCCGCGATCCAGACACCTGGTCGGACGGTCCAAGTCTTCGCCCGCAATGGACGCGGCACATGCACGAACCGCTGCCGGGTTAGGTCCAAGAAGAGATCGCGTCGGAATTTGGGATGGCTGAACCACGTCCATCCAAACCCGAAGGCGAAGAACGGTTGCGTCGCGTGTGGATACGGAAACCGCGTCTTCTGTCCGGCCCGATCGACGACGACGATTGCTTCACCTTCGAATCCTGCGTGTGCTCCGCCTGGCAGGTGAATCGGCTCAACCCCAGGGTCGTCGAGCGTTGGGTAGCGCAACGACTCGAGTTCTGAGTTGTCCGTGATGGGAGTCAGCGACAATGCGCCGTCTGCAACCGACGTGGCCAGCAACCGAGGGCGACGCCCGTGCCCCACGTCGCGGCTGTTGACGACGTAGCGCAGCGCCTGAGGAGTATTCGTGCCGAACAGCGAGAGCCCGTTCGAGGCAGAGCTCATGGTCTCCCCAACGTCGCCGATCTGTTCCCAGGCGCCCGACTTCAAGTCGATCATCACTGGGTAGGTCAGTTTGGCGTCTCCCCACGGCTTGCTGAGCGTTGCGATGGCCGTGTTTCCGTCCGTTGCAATGCCTGCGCATTGGAGCGTGGTTGAGCTCACCGTGGGGTCCGCATGGTAGTAACCGTGCCATGCCGACACGCCGGACCAACTCCACAACGGGATGGCCAACGCCGCGGCCGGAAGCATGCCGTAAGACAGCGCACGCGCGCCGGAGCCAAAGCGCATGCCGCGCACGAATGCGAAGCGAGACGCCACGATCCCGGTAAGGATCAGCGTGCTTGCGCCCGCAACCTGTAGCCACGCCGGCCACACCAGATGCAGCTGGTAGGTCAACCAGATCGGTGGCGCCACGACGATTGCGAGCACCAGGGCGCTGAGCGGAAGCACGTTCGCTCCGCGGGACACAGAGCACGAGACCAGCATGATCCACGGGGCGCAGATGCCGACCCCGAAAGCCAGAGTGATCCAGTCTTGACGTTGCAACGCAGTGCGTGCGATCTCGCCACCGCGTTGATTCGCGAGTGTGTCGCAAAGCCACGCGCAGAGGATGCCGACGAGGAACAGCGCGGCGAGTCCGAGCGTCAGCGCGATCAGTTTCGCCCACCACGCGGACCGCAATGCGCCGGGCGTTCGCAGGAGGAAGCCGAGTTGACCACGCCGCCGCTCACCAGGAACGAGGTCGCCGCCAAACAGCAGCAGGGCTGCACCGCATGCGCCTATGCCGAACCAGAGATCAGCGCGAGCAGGCATCCAGCGTGCGGGCATCGCGAACCCCACGAGCAGCGCACAAGCGATGAGCGCCACCACGAGGCCTAGTGCCACGCTGCGCTGTTCGACCCACTCTTTGGTTAGGTGTGTGCGCACCTGTGCTGGACTTGGTGCTGCGCTCAGCATGACATCCGCTCCCGACGAGGGGCTCCCGGGCGAGGCGTGGTCGCGGCTGCAATCGCTTGATGCAGGCCTCGCGGAAGGTCGGTTGGCTCTTCGGCCTGCAGCACTTCGGCCACGGTGCCGTGAGCCTGCAGTTTGCCTTCGGCTAGAATTGCAACGCGGTCGGCCAGTCGTGCGGCGAGATCGAGTTCGTGAGTCGCGCAGAGCACGGTGCGTCGCGGAGTACGGATGGCACCTAGCACGGCACGCAGGACGTCTTCACGAATCAGCGGGTCGAGCCCGCCGAATGGTTCGTCGAGCAGTAGTAGGTCGGGATCGTGGCTCAGCGCCAAAACCAACATGGCTTTCATCGCCTGGCCCTTGGACATCTTGCCTAGGCGCTGGCGCCTCGGCACGTCGAGGGTGCCGATGAGTGAGTCAGCGCATTGTGGATCCCAGTTCGGATAGTGGGCGGCGGAGAACCGGCACAGACGCTCGATGGTCATCCATGGTGGTGCGTCCGGGCGATCGGGGACGTAGCCCACGCGCCTTCGTACGGCGTCGGGGTTGCGCAGCGGATCGAAACCCGCGACCTGCAGTGCACCCGACTGCGGTTTCAAAACTCCCAACGCCAGACGCAGCAAGGTTGACTTACCTGCGCCGTTGGCGCCAAGCAATACGGTGACCTGGCCGGGGGCGAGTTCGAAGTCCAAAGCGTCGAGCGCGACGGTGCGTCGATAGCGCTTGGTCACACCTTGGGTGATGAATGGGCTGTTGCTGGTCATAGTCTCGGCTTCTCCTTCTCCGCGGGCCGCTTCGTTGCGGCCGAGTCCGTTTTGGTTGCGCCCGTCGTGGCGGGTGCGTCGGTCGCAGGCAGCGACACGTCGTGTGGCAGTTCTTGCTCAGGTTCCAACGCGGGTGCCGTGGCGGCATCGGCGAGGTTCGCAACCAAGACTTCGAGGCCGTGTCCGGCACGTAGAGCTGCGCGAGCCGCGGCATGAAACGCAGCGAGCGTGGCTTCACTTCGTAGGGCGATTGCGCGCTCGGGACCGTCTGGCGTCACGAACACGCCTGAGCCGTTGCGGCCTTCGGTGACGCCGGAGCGTTCCAGCGCCGCGTACGCTTTGGCCACGGTGTTCGGATTCACCAGCACGTTGACGGCCAACGACCGCACGCTCGGCAGTTTCTCCCCAGGTCCGTAAAGACCCGCAACCAACGCGTCGAGCACCGCATCCACGATCTGCACCGAGGGTGGGGTGTGGGCACTGGGGTCTACGCGGAAGCTCTTCACAACCGTGTGATCGGATGGGTACGGTCGAACGCTTGAGCCCAACCCGCGTCACGGCCGGGATTCCGTGCTGACGAGCGAACGCGCTGCTCCCGTCACACGGAGCTTTGCGCAGTCAAGATGAGGCAGGCAGCACGCGTTGGATTTCGGTTTCTCGCACCGGCGCGACGTGTGTGACTCCGAAAGTTCTGAGATTTCAGCCCGATCCCGGGCCGGCTTCGCAATCAGGAGATGGCGGTTTTCCCCTCTCAACTGAAGAAGCGAATCATGAAGCGATCTGTCCTTTTGGCGTTCCTGGCCCTGGCGGCCCAAGACAACCCTCTCGCACTGCAATCTGGAGTCCTCGCGCAGGACTGTCAGGTGTTTCCCACCCAGATCGGTGGCGACTTCTCTCCGGAGACCTGCTTCCTGCAGAAGTTCGAAATGCCCACGGTGTCGCGGCACGACCGTATGGGTTGGAGCTGTGCCATCGGTCGCGATCCGCGGCCAGTCACTGGCAATCCAAACGGTCGTGGCAACACCTTGTTGGCGATTGGGTCACCCTTCGTCGGTCGCGTAGAGCTCTACGGTCAGTTT
>CBESZZ010000102.1:0-9437 GCA_965534055.1 uncultured bacterium
AGCGAAACGAACCCCGTGAGCGTGCCCCGTCGATCGGTCACATACGCGTAGTAGATCGTTTCCTTGGTCTTGCCCTGACGGCGAAGCTCTTCGATCGCACCCACCGAAGTGAGCCGTTTGTCCAACACGCAGTAGTCGGTGCTGATCAGCGATCCGACCTGGTCGTCCTCGAACTGACTCCGCTGCATCAGATCTTCACGCGCAGCCCGGCTCAGCAGGGGACTGATCTTCTTCTGCACCGTCGGTTCGAGGCTGTCGACGAACTCCGCCCGGTCATCCGAGAGCATGGTCCGGAGCAGCATCTTCACGCGCTCCTGCCCCGACCCCAGCACAATGGCCTCTTGGGCATCCGGCTCGAGGTAGAAGAAGATGTCCCGCTCATCTTCGATCGGCAGCGCGGTTAGCACCGTCACCATCTCTTCCGTCGTCAGTCCCGAAACGATGTTCGCAACGTCATTCGGGTGCAGATCCGAAAGTGCGACGACCAAGTCTTCCTCGCGACCCGCTTGCAGCAGCTCGCGCAGTTCAGGAACTAGAAGGGACGTGGGCATGATCTGAAACGCCGCATGGGGAGGCTCGGTCTATGGCGCGCTTCCGCGAAACCATAGCGGTGCCCTGGGCGGCTACAGCGTGGTGTTTTCGCGAGCATCCGAGCGATCGCCACCCAAGCTCTACCCCTTCACCGAGAGACCCTTCTTCAGCATGTGTGCGCGAACTGCATCCCGGTGATCGCCCTGCACCTCGATCGCCCCATCCTTCACCGTCCCGCCAGATCCACAAACACGCTTCAGCTCTTTGCCAAGCGCCTTCAACCCCGCCGGATCCAAAGGCACGTCTCGCAAGACCGTCGCCCCCTTTCCCTTACGCCCCTTGGTTTCATAGGTCATCCGCGCCGGTCCCGCTGGAACCACGCCCGCGGTGCGACACGTGCACCCAGCCACCGGCTTATTGCACTTGGGACACGTCTTGCCATCGTCAGACGACCAGACAAGACCAGGGATCGGTGCGCGGGGCATCTACGAATCATGAAGGGAGAACCGCAGGATGCACGACTCGGCTCGGAATGTCGCTGCGCTGCAGGACGATCGGTTGTTGCCTATGATTCGCTGCCCCGATGCACTCTGAACGAACTCGGAACCTGGTCGACGCTGCGAGGCGCGGCGAAGACGGCGCGCTCGAAGATCTCGTCGCGTCTTGTTCGCCGCGACTGCTGGCTTACGTGCGGCTGCACATGGGGCCTGAGTTGCGGGCGCGAGAGGGATCGATGGACATCGCGCAATCGGTTTGTCGTGAGGTGTTGGTCAACATTCGTCGCGAGTTTGAGTATCGCGATCAGAGCTCATTCCTCAGCTGGCTTTTCACCGCCGCGCTCAACAAGATCCGCGACCGACACCGATACCAGCGGCGGCAGAAACGAGCTGTTGCGCGCGAAGTGCCCGTGGACCTGGCTGACGCAGCCGATGGCTATGCGACCCTGATCTCGCCCAGCCGCGATGCGATCGGCAGAGAGGACGTCGAGCGGCTGGAGCGCGCGTTTGATCAGTTGTCGCCACACTATCGCGAGGTGATCACTCTCGCACGCGTCGTCGGAATGCGTCACGCGGAGATTGCGGAACAGACGGGAAGCACGCCCGCCGCGGTCCAGGTGATGTTGGGTCGCGCGCTCGCGAAATTGACGCTGGTCTACGAGCAGCCACCCGAATCGAACGGCGATTGACCATGGATCCAGATGCAGCGCATTCATTCGGCGGGGGCGAGCTCCCCGAGGCTGTCGAGGTGCAGGTGATCGAGATTTGCATGTCGGAGCCCGCCGTCGATCTAGCCTCTTTCGAGCAGGCCGCCGTCCGTCGAGCGGAGGCCCTGCGAGAGTTGCGGAAGCAGCATCCAAAGCACATTGCGGGCATCGACGCGTTTGCACGGCGTCTGGTGAAAGGTGAAGAGCTGCTCAGCCCGCTGCGCGGCTTCGAGGGCAACGACGCGCCGGAGCAGGTGGGGCCCTACCGAGTCGTGAAACCACTTGGGCAGGGTGCGTTTGGAATCGTGTTGCTCGCCGAACAGAGTTCACCGGTCGCGCGACAGGTCGCGGTCAAGTTGATGTTGCCCGGCATCGTCACGCAGCAGACTCTGGCGCGGTTCGATGCGGAGCGGCAGGCGCTGGCGACGATGACGCATCCGGGCATTGCACAGATCTTCGATGCTGGGATGACCGAGGACAACCGACCGTACTTCGTCATGGAGTACGTGCAGGGGCAAACGGTGACGCGCTATTGCGATGAGGGGCAGCTCGACTTGCGTGTGCGCGTGAGTCTGATGCAGGAGGTTTGCGCGGCTGTTCAGCATGCCCATCAACGCGGGTTCATTCATCGCGATCTGAAGCCCACAAACGTCTTGGTCACCGAGCTCGATGGCAAAGCCGTTCCCAAGGTCATCGACTTTGGCATCGCCAAGGCGTTGAACCGTGACGTGGGCAGCAACGGATTCGAAACCCGGGCAGGTCATTTGGTTGGTTCGCCGCTGTACATGAGCCCGGAACAAGCCAGGGGAGACACCGATGGCACCGACACGCGTTCCGATGTGTACTCACTCGGCGTGCTGCTCTACGAGATTCTGGTCGGTGAACTGCCGTTTCAACTCGATGCGTCGTCCCCGACTCCGGCGACCATCCGCGAGCTTCACGACTCCGAAGCGGTGCGGCCGAGTTCGCGAATCGATCCTCAAGTTGAGGAGTGGGTGGACACCGCATCGCGCCGCGGTGTCACACCTAAGAAGCTCAGCGATACCCTCCGCGGCGAGCTGGACGCGATCGTGTTGACGGCGATCGATCGCGATCCCGAGCGCCGGTATCAGAGCACTTCGGCTTTGGCGCAGGATCTCGGCCGCTATTTGGATGGTCACGTGGTCTTGGCGCGACCACCCAGCGCGCGATATCGATTGGGTAAGTTTCTGCGTCGCTACCGGGTGCAGGTCGGCGCGGCGTTGCTCGTCGCGTTGGCGTTGGTCGTGGGATCGGTCTCGACATTGGTCTTCGCCTTCGGTGAGCGAGAGCAGGCGCGGTTGGCGGGTGCGGCCGCGGCTGAGGCCGAGGAGAACCTCCAGAAGTTCCACCAATTGGCGATTGGCGCACGGGTTGAGCGCGCTGAAGCAATGCTTGCCGATTTGAAGCCTGCGTGGCCAAGCAAGCTGCCCGCTCTTCGACGCTGGCAAGCAAATCACGGCGAGCCACTGGCTGCCGAGTTGCCGAGCTTGCTGGCGGCGTTGAGTAAACTCAGAGAGCGAGCTCTGCCCTACACGGAGGCGGATCGGTCTCAGAGTTTGGCGAACCATCCATTGTCGGTGCAGCTGCAGCAACAAGAGGAGAAGGTCGCCTACCTCGAAGCGCAACTTGCTGAGCCGATCGACATGCCGCAGTGGGAAGAGGTCAAAGCTCAGTTGGAGGGGCGGCTCGCTGATTTCATCGCGACGCGCGACCGATTGCGGTCACAGCAGAAGCCGCGCACCCTGTTCCGGTTCGCGAATCCGGGTGATCAGTTCTTGCACAACACTCTGACCGCATTGGTCGAGCGCCTGCACGTGTTTGTCGGTGCTGTCAATGGTGCGACGGCCCGCGTGCAAAGGCGGGTCGACGGCGCACTGAATCTGCAATCGCGAATGCTCGGGTTAGACGCCGACGCTTGGATTCTTGCGCGCACAGAGTTGGCCGCGGATCCGCGATTTGCCAGCATTGAGCTGCAGCCACAAGCCGGCTTGGTTCCCCTAGGGGCTGATCCTGATTCTGGTTTGCAGGAGTTCTACCACTGGGAGTCCAGCGCTATCGCGCGGGTTCCGCAACGCGACGCAGCAGGGGTTCTCGATCTCCACGAGGCGTCTGGGCAAATCTTCGTCTTGTTGCCGGGTGGCGAATTCATGATGGGTGCGCAGAACCAGGACGACGCGAAACCCAACTTCGACACACTTGCGGCTGCTGCCGAACTGCCGGTTCACTCGCTGCGGCTTGATCCGTTTTTCCTCTCGAAGTTCGAAGCGACCAAGGCGCAGTGGTTTCGGCTCGGAGGTGCGCGTGTCAGCTACTGGCGGGAGGGGACCGTGTTCTCCGGCGGGGTTGTGACTGGTCGCTACCCCGTCGAGAACGTGAGTTGGGACGCCGCCCATGACTTGCTCGCCAATTACGGGCTCACCCTACCGACGGAGGCGCAGTGGGAGTACGGATGCCGCGCGGGAACCACGACGCCTTGGCCGACGGGTAGTAAACCGGAGTCGCTCGAGGGGTACGTCAATTTGGCGGACTTGGCGGCAGCGAAGTTCACTCAGAAGTTCACTTGCGATGCCTACTTCAACGACGGATTTCCGAACATCGCGCCGGTCGGTCGCTTCGAAGCCAACGCCTTTGGTGTGCACGACATGATCGGCAATGTCGGCGAGTGGTGCTTCGACTATTACGGCTCTTTCACGCACCGGTGCGCGACACGACCGGGCGACTGCATGCGGCTGCTGCCGGATTTGAGCTGGCGGGCGGCGCGGCTCTCGAGCTTCGCGACCCAAGCCGCTCGTGCACGCAGTAGCGAACGGTTTGGCATGGCGCCCCAGGCGCGTGAGAGCACGGTCGGTGTGCGTGCCGCCCGGCCGCTGGAGCTCTAGGCGACGCGCAGCACTACTTGATGATGTCCACGACGAGTCGCCCGGTGGTCTGCAATGTTGCACCGCCGGTCGTCAGATGGACGTCCTGGAAGTAGAGCGTTTGCGGCGAAAGGAACTCGGGTAGAGGGATGTTCCACCGCGCATCGCTGCCGCCGACAACCAGCAGGCTGCCCAAGAACTGTGGACCGCTTGCCGGGACCAACAGCCTGCAACCGACTTCGAAGGGGGCGATCCCGTTCAATGACATGTTTGTCGTGCCGGTAGCCAATAAGAGCACATGCACGGCGGAGGTTGGCGCTCCCGTGACACGCACTTGGGTGTAGCCGTGCCCGATCTGCTGGGTGTTGCGGCTCGCCATGCTGCCGATCGAACTGGTCCACTCGATCGTGGCTGGGCTGCAGCTAGCGCCCGCCACTGACCAAGGGGTGGGCGTGTTGTAGATGAGGTGCGCTGCATGCAGAGAGACCGGGCCGGAGGGAAATACGCGCTCCTCCCAGACCGGAGTGAACCGCTGGGTGGCCGGTGCAAAATCGACCCCTCCAGCGAGGCCGGCAACGCCGAGTCCGGCCAGTAGTGCATGTTCCTCGAGTCGCTGACCATTCGAACCGACCTTTACGATCTGCACGATGCTCTCCAAATTGTCGAGGGTGAACGCCCAGATCGATTGACTGGGATAGTCGAAGCTGCAGCCGCCCACTTGCCAGCGTCGCGTCGAATTGCGGTGGTTGACTTGCGCGTACCGAACGATCGTGTTGCCCACGCTTCCGTCGGGCCAGTCGAAGCGCTCGAACGCGACGACGCGGCCGCCGATGCCGTCGGGATGGGAGTTGGTCGGATCCACCGCGTCCTGGGTGTAGGCGATTCCATACTTGCCAAACGATCCGGCGACCTGCGCACCGAATCGATGCAGTCCTGCTCCCGACTGGTTCTGCGGTGTCCAGAACGTGGAAGTTTGGGTTCCGTCGTTGCTGATCTGACGCGCGACGAGGCTCCACGATCTCGGCCCGCCGCTGTTCCACTGCTGGAAGGCAACGACCCAGGAGATTCGATTCGGATTGATGACGCTGGCAACCTGATTGATGGACGGTCGTTCCGTGTCGGGAAGCGAGATGCCGTTCGGCACGGCCTGCACAACAAAGGGTGAGCCGGGAGCAGGAGAGGCCAACTGGATATTGATCTGCTGCGCCATGATCACGCTCGTGAGCGTGTTTGTTGGCGGATTGAAGTGCCGGTCTCGCTGGTAGACCAGCATGACTGACGATCCGGAACTATCCACGGTGCCGCCGATATCGCAGCGCGAGTCGTCGAAGTTCGGCGATGAATTGACGATGGGATTGCCCGTCTTGAGCGTGCGGTCCCCGCCCGCGTGCAAATGAACCGCAACGCGGGAATCCTGACCACCGGACAACATGAAGCGACTGAAGCTATTGGCGAGCACGTACTTGAGTGGCCGACCCGCACTTGCGACGGCGACTGTCGTGGTGTTGCGAAGCATGACCGGATCCCAGAAAACGTGGACGCCGTTGTTCAGGTTCTCGTCCACGATCCGTGCGTAGGCATCACCGTCGATGGAAGACGCTCGGCGGATATAGGCAATCATGTATTCACGGTTTTGCCCGTCCCAAACAACGTCTGGCTTCTCGAACAAATTCAACCCGATGTCGATCATCGTCCGAGTGATCAACGGGTCGATGACCAGGGGGTAGGCCGCATCCCGGACGAATGCTGCGGGAACAGTCAGGTGGATGGTTCCATCGTGCGTGGTTGTCGTAAGCGGCAAGGCGGCGCCGCGTGCGTCAACCGCGAGTGCACGCCCGTAGTGCACGAGGCACGTGCCTTCCGCATCCACCAGGTCGAGGCTTTGGCATGCGGCCGGCAGATCCGATGTTGTGAGATCGCTGACCAATCGGCCCGAGACAATCAGGTCTCCTTCGCTGGCGGGTCGTCGAGGAATGACAAACGATTGTTCCAGGCCCTCCTCAAGCACGTCGTAAGCTTCGATCACGTTGCCGTAGCGGTACTCGTAGCGGAACTCGTCTCGACGGTGGGTGGGGGATTCACCAGGAACCAGGAGTTCGGTCTCGCCAATACGAACCGAGGATGTGCGCCACGACACGGGCTGGTTGACCGGATACTCCGCGCCCAGGTAGGGAACAAAGGTCATGCCGTCGTGGAAGCTGACCTTGTAGTCGGCCCCCGCGGCCCAAACCTCCGGCCCGAGGTCGCCCTCGACCTCCCGAATGGGCAGGCGCTGGACCGCGAAGACGGAAGCAGGCAGCGAAGGCAGGGTTTCCGCCTCGCGGGCCGGCTCCGGAGCACTCTGAGCGATGACCTCTGCGGGTCCTATCGACAGCAAGGCGAGAAGAACGATTTGTGAGTGTTTCATGGTGCTCGGGAAACGACATGCCGCCGATTTCCAAACACCCGATTGCCAAGAAAAGAAGTCACGGGCAGCATTTCAAGCCATTCGCCGGTCGCAGCGGAGCGGTTCCGTCCTCAGCTCTCTTCCGTCGAATGCACCTTCAGTGGTGCGGTGAGCGAAGCGACGTTGATCCACGTGCGCGCAAGTCTCCCTCGTACACCGAGCAGCCCAACGAGTCGCGAGCGCTTGAATTCCGATTGGGACACCGGGCGACCACCTCAGAGTAAGATCGTGTCGAGGAACACGACACGCCGACCAGCCATGAACGATGCGCGGGCGGGGGTCTTGGCGCCATGGACGACGAGATCGTGTGCGTGCTGCTCGTACTCGAATAGGACCAAGCACCGTGGCTCGTCCAGCTTTCCCTCCGGGAAGGAGATCCGGCCGGCCCAAATCGCGCCGACCATGGATGGGTCGATCGGCTCAACGACGAGTTCGGATGTTGGATCGGGATTGCCGTCGTCGGTGGGAAACACCTGCTCCCAATCCATCTCGGTGCGAAGCTCCTCGCGCTCACCGAAGTGGCGGTAGATGCGTGCGTCGAACCGACCGGCGCCGCGTTTGGCATTCTCTTTCGGCATCGACCGCGGCACGTGCTCGTCGTCGCCCTCCGGTCCGAACACGTGCAACAACAGTGCTCGATCATGATAAACCCTGCCGTCGACCTGCTTCGCGCGGCGCTGGTCCCGCATGACCACCACGCGGCGATCCGGCACGATCTGGTGTACTCCCGGCAGCGCCACGCCTGAGAGCGCGTTGCCTGTCAGAGATCGCGGTTCGAATGCGACCAAGGACAAACGCAGGAACGGCATGTACGCAGCAATCGGTTTGGCCGGGTCAATCTCGATGTCAGCGAACCACATCTCGCGACTTGCGCTGTAACTCAGCTCGTAGCCGACCACGTTGACCGGCACAAATCGCGGCAACTTGGGCTTCGCGCCTGGCCCGGGGGCCGCGCCAGCCTCGGACTCCGCGCCGGCTTCGTCTTCGTCCTGCAGCGGTAGGCCAATCTGTGCCGTATAGGTTCGGCCACCGCGGAAGTCAGCAGCGATCGGGTGCGGTTGGAACGGCTCGAGGGTGTCCAGTGGGTCGGCGCCCCAGAGCGTCAGGAACTTGCTCTCGAGTGTTTCCTCAAGATCGAGTTCGCGGTGCCAAACTGCAAGTTCGTGCGCGATCTGGTTCAGATGCTTCCCGTCGTAGCGAAACGCGAATTCGTCGAACGAATGCCCGGCCGTTTGCAGGTCCGGCGGATTGCCCGGTTGGGAAGCGACCTCAGCGTGCGCCGTCCACTGGAAGACATTGGGCGGCCAAGTCAGAATGCGCCGGCCAGTCGCGTCCTGAATGATGCGAAGCACGTAGATCTGCCCTTCCTGAAGGTTGCTCGGCGCGCTGAGTGTGCGGTTGCCATGCAGCGTCACCTTCGCGCGGCTCGCCTCTGCGGCATCCCAAATGATGTTCATCCCATTGTCAGGCAACACATACGTGCGCCGAGATCGACGCCGTACGGTTACCGGGGCCCGCGCTTCACCGTCGGCACTCGCGGTGAGCAGGCGAGCCTGCTCTTCGGTCGTCGTGTCGGCTGTGACCACGCCCAGCAACACGCCGGGATCCTCCGGACCGCTCGCCGACGGATTGCCAGGTGTCCACGGCGGACGAATCCAAATGCGGAAGCTGCGGCCGACCCTGGTGTGCTCGAATCGCACCGACGGTCGCGCGGTTCGATCTTCCTCGAGCTGCTCTTCCCACCTGAAGGTTGGCACCACGTACGCGATGTCTGGCGCGGCCGGACTCTTCGCGTTGAGCATGTGGATCGGCACCGATTCTTCGCTGTCAACCGACCAGTCGATCGGGGTGCGAGTTTCGTTCGGCTTGCTTTCTGCCGGCTCGAAGAAGTTGTCAAACCTCGGATAGGCCCGGGCTGAGAAATCGACGCGTCGATGACGCGCATCGGGGAACGTGTGGGTCGCACTGAACCTCACCTTCGTCGGCAGCATGTTCACGGGCTCGGCGACATCGCGTACCGCGACCACCTCTTCGTGACGCCGCAGAAGGACTCCTTGCTGTTGCTCTTCCGCATCGACGTCGGCGTCGTCCGGAAGCAGACTCGCGTCGATGACGTCAGTCCAGCGCGCGACGACCTCGACTCGTCGGGTGGTCTTGGCGTCCACCTCGACGTTGCCGCGGATCGCGAGATCCGCCGGATTGGGCTGCGCGCTCGATGAGCTCGTCGAGGCGCCTTCTGCCTGAGTTGCGACGACTTCCTGAAGCTTCGGCGGCCGCGAAGGCCGTCGGACCGCGTGGGCGCAGTGCACCCGAATCCGCGGGCAGATGATCTCCGGTGGGAGGTCGTCGTCGAACAGCCGTTGAATCAACTGGCTGT
>CBESZZ010000103.1:0-9429 GCA_965534055.1 uncultured bacterium
TGCAACTTGGTTGCTTCGTGCCCGGCGACCATCTGATCCGCATGCACCCGGTACTCGATCACAAGTCAGTACCAGACTGGATGGTGCGGTTCGTTCTGTTTCACGAACTGCTGCACGCGGTGATCCCGGCCACGGTGAGCCGCGGAGGTCGCCGCATGCATCACCCTGCCGCGTTTCGGCTGCGCGAGCGTGCCTATCCCGACTACGCCCGTGCGATCGCCTGGGAACGCGCGAACCTCAACGCGCTCATTCGGCGCGCACGAGCCGGCGGCTAACCACGTCGTCCACCGACGCGCAGGACACGCGCGCGAAGCTGCGACACTCCCGCGCTGCTTGAGCAAGAGCGACAGCAACTCTGGATGGTAGGAACGGATGGCAAGAACACTCACCCAGCCGCCACTGTTCACACCAACGCTCAGAACGCAGCGGCTCCTAACGCTGCTCCATCAAGAGTTGACGAAGCGACTGCAGCTCTTCTTCGATGCGCTGCAACCGCGCGTCCGTGGAGTTGAGCCGCTGCGGCTCACTCACGGAGATCCGGTTCAGATCCTCGCGCAACAGGTAACCGGGTGGTGCCGAAGCCCAGGGAGAGTTTTGGCTCTCGGTGAGGCCACGCCCCAGAGAGAACAAGCGTTCGGTGTCCTCGGGAGTGAAGTTCTCCACGGAGAGCTCCAAACCATCCGGCAGCGCGACGAAACGAAAGTCCGCAGCCCATGCGCGCGACAACAAGTAGAGATGTAGAACGTGCTCGGATGCCATCGTGTAGCTCATCATCGTCACCGTCCGCGTGGCGATCGCCAACGTGTCGCGCTCGACCTGCGTAGGCCGCGCTCGCAGAGACCCGTTGTAGACCACATACATGGTGGCATCGACGTCATCCCAGCTCAGGCCCGCGCGTTCCGCAGACAGATAGCCATCGAACACGCTTTGCGGCATGAACAACGGTCGGATCACCGCGCCGTCGCTGTGCATTTCGTCCTGATCGCCGAACACGAACCGCACTGGTGGATAGATCACGGGGATCGCGGCTGATGCCGTGAGCACGTTGCGGAACAGCTGCAACGCTTCCTTCGTGCCTCGTGTGGCGATCGCGCCCATGTCCCAAACCACGAACTGGCCGAGGTCCATGTTCGTCGAACCCACCCACAACCGCCGGCCGGCGCGATGCCGCTCTGCGATCACCGCCAGCAGCTCGGCATCCACGGCTTCAGCGATGGACTTCCGCAACGGCCGGTTGTCCATGAGCGACTCGTCCCAGAGCACGGAGGAGAGGATGCCTTTCTCCTTGTGCATGTCGCTTGGCTGGATGCGGCGAAAGAGCGTTTCCAGTCGGTCATCAAACTGCGGCCCCGCGAACACGAACGGCGCCATGAGAGCGCCGACGCTGACTCCGGTCACCGTCCAGAAGTCCGGCCGATCTCCCCGCGCGGTCCACCCGGTCAAGACGCCTGCCCCAAACGCGCCGTTCACCCCACCAGAACTGAGCACCAACATGTCGAACTGACGCCGGCCGTTCTCCTTCGGGGCAGTCTCGGCAAGTGCAGCGGTCGTCGCGTCAAACGACGCTTGGAACGCAGAGCTGGGATAACCATCCACCGCCCGCACATCTTCGAAGCCTGGCAGAGGCCGCAAGCTGTCGGGCGCATCTGCAAGCACCGCATCCCGCAGGGGCCATCCACACGCTCCGGCGAGCAACCCGGTCAGGATCACAACCAACGCTCGGCACAGGAATGGCGATCCGCCGCGAGAGGTCCGCAGGTTGACGGGCTCAGGGAACGTTGAAGGGATCACGGGTGCTCTGGCCATCGATTTGGGAACGGATGCTGGGGACCCGGAGACGATCTTCCCGCGTGCTGGGGATCCGTGCGCCAGGAACCCCGCGGAAGAAAAAGAAAAACGGTTCCGTACCGCCGTCGATTGACGAGGCGACACCAATGCTTTCCGGTCCTGCGCGGCCATGATGACCTATCGATTGCAGGATCCCTCCCCCGCCATAACCCCAGATCCGGCGGCGGCAGTGCCGGTGGAGCAAGCTCCAGCAGACGCGGCGCAGGTCTTTGACGCGATGATCACCGATCCGGTGAACGTGTTAACGGTGCTAATCCTGGTGTTGGCCTTGCTGTTTGCGTTCAACAAGACTGCGCTGGGCACCAAGGTCTTCAAGGTCGCGCCGCTGCTGCTGTTCTGCTACTTCGTGCCCACCGCACTGTCGAACGCCGGCGTCATTCCAATCGAAGGAAAGTTCCCGCTCTACCAGTTCATCAAGACCTGGATGTTGCCGGGAAGCTTGATGCTGCTGATCCTGTCGGTCGACATCCCCGCAATCATGGGGCTCGGGAGCAAGGCGTTGATCTTGTTCGTGACCGCGGTCGTTTCGATCGTGATCGGCGGCCCCATCGCGTTCTTCGCACTGGGCGGTCTGTTCGACGCTGAAGTCTCGGACCAGGCGTGGCGCGGGCTCTCGGCCCTTGCCGGATCCTGGATCGGCGGCGGAGCCAACATGACCGCAATGCAGGTATCCACGCAGGCACCTGAAAGCATCTTCGGCGCCATCGTGGTCGTCGACGTTGCCGCGGCGAACGTGTGGATGGCGTTCCTGCTGCTGTTCGCCGGAAGGAACAAGGCGATGGACGCGAAAATCGGCGCGGACACCAGTGCGGTCGACGCTGTGCAAGAGAAGGCCGAAGCGTACGCCGCCGAGCATGCACGACCGACCGATTTGCCAAGCTTGCTGGCGATTACCGCGATCGCGTTTGTAGGCACCGCCATCGCGCTGCAACTCAGTGGGTTGCTCCCTGAACTCCCACCTGTGGTCAGCGGTTTCACCTGGGTCGTGCTTCTCGTCACCGCCTTCAGCCTGATCTTGTCATTCACCCCGCTGCGGCACTTGGAAGGTGCTGGGGCAAGCAAGGTCGGCAGCGTGTTCCTCTATCTGCTGGTGGCCTCCATCGGCGCGAAGGCGGACTTCGCGCAGATCTTCGTGAAAGAGAACCTGCCGCTGCTAGCAGTCGGCGCAGTTTGGATCACCATTCACGCCCTGTGCATGCTGTTCGTCCGCCGGCTCATCAAGGCACCGATCTTCTTCGCCGCGGTGGGATCGAAGTCATGCATCGGCGGTGCGGCGTCGGCACCGATCGTCGCTGCTGCGTTCAATCCGGCCCTCGCACCAGTCGGCGTCATTCTCGCGATCGGTGGATACGTCGTGGGCACCCCCGCGGCGGTTGCCTGCGCAGCACTGCTCGAACAAGTCCACCAGTTCTACCACTGACGTTTGCGCGTCAACCCCGTGACCCGCCCTCCAGACCGCTCCGTCGAACGACGACGTCTCCAACCACTAGACCCATGGCCTCCCGAACTAATCCACACAGCGCCTCCGACGAGAGCGATCACCCGCTCATGAACCAAGACAAACCCAGCCTCGGCGGGTTCTCCGTACTCGGCGTGGTCGGTGCGGTGATCGCCGCACTGGTCGGCGCGTTGGTCTGGGCTGCGATCTCCTACTACGCCAACTATGAGGTCGGCTGGATTGCTTGGGGCATCGGTGGCTTGGTCGGAGGCGCCGTTGTCCTGGTCGGCGGGCGCGGTATTCCCATGGCCGTACTCGCGGCGGTGCTCGCTCTGGCGTCCATTGTCGGCGGCAAATGGTTGGCTGTCGAATGGAGTCTGGACAGCTTCATCGAAGAGACCTCCACGGAAATTCATGGACTACGCCTTGCCGCCGCGCAGGAATACGTCGACTTGGATGCCGAGGACGACGTCGCCGTGGAGGGTTACATGAACGACTACGGCTACGAGGACATGACCATCGCCGAATTTCGCGAGCAGGCAGCACCAAACATCTTGGCGGCCCACGAGAATCCGCCATCCATCGAAGATATCCGGACCGAATTCGCGGGCGATGTCGAATTCAACATCATGGAGATCATCCAGGAAGACCTCCATCTCCTCGACATCCTGCTTCGTCATCCTTGGGATCGGCACGGCGTTCGGAATCGTCTACGGCAAGACGACCCAGGAGGAGGCGGAACGACGCGCGGCGATCCGAGTCGCGACGCGCGATTCCTCCTCAGAAAACTGATGCGCCTCGACGCAGCCGAGAGTCTCGAACTGAGACCCTCATTGTGGACCGATTGAGCAGTGGGGTCGCAGGTTTCGACAATCCAGTTCGAAGCCAGCACCCGAGCACTTCCATGGTGACTCACTCCGTTCCGCCTCGCGAGGGTCGGGCTCGTACGACCGCTCGCTCATGCGGCACGCGTCCGAGGCACGATGCATTCACTCGATCAGAACCAGCGCGCTCACGAGGAGCGCAATCACCCGCTGATGCAACGCGCACAGCGCAACCCGAACCGCTCCGGGTTCTCCACGCTGGCCCTGATTGCCGGCGTCGTCGCTGCAGTTGCTGCGGCATTCGTGTGGGGCGCGATCTACCTCTACCTCCAGCGCGAAATCGTGTGGGCTGCACTCGGTATCGGCGCGCTGGTCGGGGGAGCCATCGTGCTTGCCCGCGGACGTGGAATCCCCATGGCCGTGGCCGCGGCAGCGTTGGCGGTCGCAGCGATCGTGGGCGGCAAGGTGATCGGAGTGGAATGGAGTATCGAGAGCCTTGCGACCGATCCAGAAACGATGGAGGTCTACGGGTACCACATGGAAGACGCGGAGGTGTTCGCGAACATGGGAGACTCACCCAGCAACGAGGAGGTCGAGAACTTCCTCGCTGAAGCCGGCTACCAACTCTCCGTCGCCGACTTTCGAACGACCACGGCGCCGCTCTTCTTGGAGTGGAGCACGAATCCACCCACCTTTGAGCACTGATACTTGAACCACGTGAAGGCAGAGTTGGACGCGTTCGAAATCATCGTGGAAGAACTCTCCGCGTGGGACCTGCTGTTCGCCTTCGCGGCCATGGCGCTCGCGTTTGGTACGGTGTTCGCCAAGACGAAACAGGAGCAGGAAGAGCGTGAGGCACTCGCACGACGCGCGGCGCAGCGCGTCCAGTCAGAGGCTGCCTAACTCGGCGCCGTCAGGCCACCGAGAGCCAGCGACAGCAGTCCAAATTGCCTCCTGAGGGGTGGCCATCACCCCTCCTCCAATCAGGATTCACCAAGCCCGCGCCGACCGTCTAGACTGGCGGGCATGAATCGCCTTCCCATGATCCCGTCGACCGCGTGTGGCGCCGGGCCGCTTTCGATCCTCGCCACCGTCGCACTGGCCGCTGCGGCCCTGTCCACGACGCTCGCAGCTCAAGACGCAACCGAGACACCCACCAAAGCTGGGCCTCACATCGTCGACGGCCTCGCGGAACCGGTCGCTGAGTTCTCCAAACCAGCCGACTGGATCCGAGAACAGCTCTGGGTACAGACGGATTTCGACTCCGACGGTGATGGCCGCAACGACCGCATGCACGTCGACGTCGCGCGGCCGGCGCAAACCGACAGCGAAGGGCTGAAGGTCCCGGTGATCTACGAGACCAGTCCCTACTTCGCGGGAATCGGTTCGGCAGACACGCGTTTCTTCTGGAACCCCAACCATGAGCTGGGCGACACTCCGAAGCCGCGCGCGGAAATGCCGGAGGTACGGTTTCAACCGAAGGTCCGACGCCTCAACCGACAGTCGCAAGCGCGGCTTTGGGTTCCCCGCGGCTTCGCCATGGTCGAGTCATCGTCACCGGGAACCGGCTTGAGCCAAGGCTGCCCCACCATTGGTGGCGAAAACGAAGCACTCGCGCCCAAAGCCGTCATCGACTGGTTGTGCGGTCGCGCCAAGGGCTACACCACCATCGACGGCAAGGAAGAGATCAAGGCCGATTGGTGCACGGGCAAGGTCGGCATGACCGGCACGTCATACAAGGGCACGCTGCCGCTGGCCGCAGCGACAACCGGCGTCGAGGGACTGGCCGCAATCATGCCCATCGCGCCGAACACGTCGTACTACCACTACTACCGTTCCAACGGTCTTGTGCGCCACCCGGGCGGCTACATGGGTGAAGACGTCGACGTGCTCTACGACTTCATCAACAGCGGCAATCCCGACCGCCGCGACTGGTGCAACGAGAACGTGCGCGATGACGTGTTGGTAAAAAACGCCGACCGCGAAAGCGGAGATGTCAGCGACTGGTGGAAGAAACGCGACTACCTGCTGCAGATGGACAAGCTGAAGACGCCGGTATTGATGGCGCACGCGTTCAACGATTGGAACGTGATGCCCGAACACAGCGTGCGCATCTACGCGGAGCTGAAACGGAAGGGCGTGCCGTGCATGGCCTACTTCCACCAGAATGGTCACGGCGGGCCACCACCCATGGACATGCAGGTGCGATGGTTTACCCGTTACCTGCTCGACGTCGAAAACGGCGTGGAAGACGAGCCGCGCAGCTGGATCGTGCGCGAGCGCGATCGGCAGTCAGAGCCAACGCCCTATCCGGAATACCCGCACCCCGACGCGAAGCCGGTGCAGCTGTTTCCGCAGCCGGGCGGTGGAGCGACAGGCGCGCTGGCGATCGCAGCCGTCGCCGGCGACGATTCAGTCATCGAGTCCTGGGTCGACGACGTGTCCGTTGCCGGAGCCAAACTTGCCTTAGCCCCGTCATCGCCCAATCGGTTGCTGTTTGCCACACCTGAACTGAAGGCGCCGCTGCACCTTTCCGGGACCGCGCGTGTCTCTCTTCGGATCGCCGCAGATCGACCGGCGGCCAACCTCTCCGTGTGGCTCGTCTCGTTGCCATGGACCGGCTCCAAGCGGATCACCGACGACGTGATCACGCGCGGCTGGGCAGACCCACAAAACCACGGTGGCGAGAAGGGCCAGGCCCTCACGCCCGGTGAGTTTGTGAACGTTGCATTCGACTTGCAGCCTGACGATCAGATCATCCAAGCCGGCGAGAAGATCGGCCTGATGATCTTCAGCAGCGACCGCGACTTCACGCTGTGGCCGAAGCCCGGAACGAAGCTGACCATCGATCTGGTCGGCTCGTCTTTGTCGCTCCCGGTGGTTGGCGGTGCGGCTGCGCTGCAGAAAGCCTTCGCGGGCGACTAGCAGCGCCTGCTTCGTTGAGCGCGCCGCGAAACTAGCGTCGCGCGGGACTAGAACCCCGGGGGCTCCGCGATCTCTCCGACCTCGATCTCTCCGAGCGAGGGACTGCACAGGAATGCGCGCCTTGACTAGACTCCGCCGAGGAGTCTCACGGCGCCTGTGGGCTACAGCGCGATTTTTTCCTCCGACGCGCCGGCGGCCGAGATCTATTTCCTCCCCGAAAATCCAGCCCTCGGAAACCTACCCCGACTCCCGCTCAGCATCCATTCTCCAGAGCATCCTTGGATGCGACCGTTGGGCGACTGGAGCGCCACCCCGCTGAGCACCATTTCGCTACCTACCAACGCTCGACTTGCTCTTGGAGAACCCATGAATTCACGCTCTCGAAATCTAACCACGCGACGATTCAGTTTCGGAATCCACCTGGCGAAGAACGCGGCGGCGGCCGCGGTCGTTGCATGCGCAGCGCCCTTGATCGGCCAGGCCAACGTCATCGTTGTTGACGCCGCGGGCGGCGCAGGCGCTCAGTTCACAGATCTTCCGCAAGCGGTCGCCGCAGCTCTCCCCGGTGACGTGCTCCAAATCCGCGCCGGCGACTATTCTGCAGTCACTCTCAACAAGGCGCTACACCTGCGGGGAGTCGCCAGAAGCTCCGTCCGCATCATCGCCCTCCGGACCAACACCGCAGCCCTTAAGATCAGCTCCTTGGCCTCCGGCGATACTGCGAGCGTGGAGAACGTCACCCTGATCTCGCAGTCGCCAAACGTCGTCGAATTCTGCAATGGCTCGGTCTTGATCCGTGAGACCGACGGTTCGTTCACAATTCGTCGGAGCAGGAACGTCGAGCTGCACAGGGTAATTGCCGCAGGACTCATGATCGACAACAGCGAGGTCGCTCTCCAATCGATCTTTGTAGTTCAACCTCTCATGCTGTTCCCACTGCCTGTGGTCATCGCGCAAGACTCGACGCTTTCGATTGCCCAGGGCCACATAGGCTCCGTGACCCCGGACAGCCCCGCGCTCTCGCTGCGCAACACCACGGTGACCACCGCGGGCTTCCCGAGCATCTCGGGGTTCGACTTTTCCTCTCCTGCCATCGTCGGCACGGGCAGGATAACCGGCAGGATCGCGATCCAAGGACTCATCGATCCTGGAGTTCGGCGCGACTGGATCACACCCATCCCGCGTGCTCGCCTAGACGCTCAGTCGAGCACAGGCCAACAGATCGTCGTCGAAGGCACCCCCGGCGAAACCCAGATCATGGTCGTCGGCCTCCCCGATTCACCCCGCGGGTTCGTCGGGATCCTGGGCGAACTGTGGATGTCTTCGCCTCACGTGTTTGGCGTGACCAGCAACAGCACTACGTTCACCGGGTATTTCCTCACAATCCCCAATGCCCCCGCACTGATTGGAGTCCAAGTCACCTGCCAAGCACTCGTGACCTACCAGCAGGAGCCCATGCGGTTCAGCAGCCCATCGCAGTTTGTGGTGCTGTAAGGGGCTGCGCTAGCCAGCGCTTTATCACGGGGCTAGTGGTGTGATTCAGAAATCTGCGGCATTTTGAAGCGGCCCGCAGCGCCGCTCGCGGCGTTGGACGCCGGCCCCCGATCGACGCGAACGCGCACTTCGTACGTCCCTGCGCCCAATTCATCGAAGCGGTAGTGACCGTTCTGCGCGAGCACCCAATTCGGGCTGCGCAGCACTGCTTCGGCGGCATCGTCCGCGCGTGCCCCCGGTACCTGCAGCACACCGCACACCACTCCAGCTCCCGGCGCAACCAGCACCACTTCGTGCATTCCCGAACCCTCGATGTCGATCAGCATGGAGTTGCGGGGCAGCGCCACTCCTTTCCCGCCGATCGGGTGATCTAGACGCAGAAGGCGATACTGGCCTGCCGGCAGGTTCTCGAAACGGCCACCGAGCGCGCTGCTTCTTGCTTTAGTCCAGGAGCGTTGATCTGCGACCACCGCAACCATGATCCGCACGGCATACGACTCGCACGCAAGACCATAGGCAGCGCATCCGAAGACTGTTCATGCAACCGATCCACGGTACGTGGATCATTGTGGCACTAGGATCTTCGTGAACTTTTTCGAATGACGCACCTTTAGGAGTCAACTCGAGGCTAACCCATCTCGCCCAACCGCCCCCAACGACACGCTCGCAACAAAGAGATCACTCCATGAATTCTCGCTTCACGTCACTGGGCATTGCCCTAGCCGCAACCGCCATCACCGCAGCGGCATCGCCAGCGCAATCAACCAAACACCTGCGCATGTACGGACTGCAGTTTGACGGCACATCGAAAAACGTCGCACTCGAAATCCCACTGCCTCCAGCAGCCAACATTGTCCTGCAGGCTAACGGTCAGTACCAAGACTATCTCGTCTATGACTT